>DAINRW010000029.1:0-9267 GCA_036741615.1 Nitrososphaera sp. | reverse complement strand
AGGCGGCGCTGGCACTGAAGGCGGCACCACAGGCGGCGCTGGCACTGAAGGCGGCGGAGGCGGAATACTAGAAGGGATATTTGGCGGAGGCGGCCAATAAAACACCAAAAGTTTAGGAGAGGAATAGAATCTCTCCCTCTTTTGCTCCTACTCCTTTTTATTGATAATGATAGAGGTAACAGGAGTGATTTTTCTGCTGACATCCTGTTTCCCGATAATACCATTAAGACTTGCTGGTAGCAGCTGGCGCTCTTGCTTCTTTGCTTAGCAAAGTTGTTGGCACCGGGCTCAATTGAGAGGTCGATGATCAGTAAAAAGGCGTTCATCTTTCGCATTCACCTTTTACTGCACTCAGATAAGTCTCATATACCACGGATTAGGTTCCCGCTATTGGCTTATTTTCTGATAAAACAAATGCCTCAGCATATACTAAAGTAATAGATGCAAAACAGTAATACTATATCAAACGTTATAGATTCATTTTCATGGAGACAACGGGCGTATCTAGGCCAGACTCTGAAGACCAAGAAGAGAGCGTTAGACCTCCTGTCATATGTCCAAAATGTGGGAGAACTACAAACTTTGGGGGCCATTGTGAATGTGAACAGATTTTTTGGTAGTGGGAAGTGGGAAACGGTGATATCTTGCTACTTGGAGCGAAACATACGTAAAAGTCTGGTTCAACCCCTGCGGCAAGGCGCAATTGGCTGATTGAACCAAAATCTCTTATAGTAACTTCACCATGGGTCTGAGGTTAAAGCTCGTCCCAGATGCAAGCATGAAACCCAAAGTATCTAGATTTGGCATCGACTCCAAAATGATATGTGCATTCTTAAAAGCCAAACCTCCCCACAACCTATTTCTAGCATAAGGTCAGTGCTTTACCTACATGAGCGATCAGCCTAATGTTGATCCGAAAAAATCAGCGGAAAGAGTAGTAGACCATAATGAAAAATTCAATATTCCAGTTCAAACAGAAGAGGAAGAGGCAGAAGTCTTTGAAAATGCAATCCCTGAAAATAAGGTCGATGGAAAAGAGATCCGTCGCAGGAAAGAAGGTTTTAGCTAACTAAATGATCTAAATCTCCATTGCGGTGCCTCTCTTTAAATAATTTTTTAAATACTACTGAGAACTTTAGTAACCCGAAGATATCTTTGAAGATTTAAGTTTCATTTAGTCATAACATGCCTTCCTGTAAAAAGGTCGTGGATATAATTATTATTCCCTCTGCCACTTTTTAATGTAACATGGATCAGTTTGCAGTGGTGCTGTTTTTCAGCTATCAGAGAGCGAATCCTCTCAATGTGTCCAATGTGCCTCGACTGATACATACTGATGCCAAAAATGTCATTTGATGCGCAATTCATTAGGCTTAAATGCAAATTTGTGTAACACATGGTTTAAATGATGAACTTGCGCATGAATATTGGTAAAGACTATTAAATTGAACAGAAAACAGCGAAACACGAAAAATAGTCAAAACCGGAATAGAAGCAATCATAAATTGGTTTTTGGGTCCCTTGATGCAAAGATTATTGAAGACCTATTAAATGACGCTTTTGTCTCCTCGACGGATATATCAAAAAAACATAAGGCCCCTCTTTCTACAGTTCAAAGAAGAAGAAGACATTTGGAAAATACTTTGTTGACAAGACGCTATGAGATCGATCTTAAAAAGCAAGGTTTTCGCATTGGCGAGATGACTGTGTTTCCAAAAAATGGATCTGGGAAAGAAATTGTTAGTAAGATTTTTTCAAAGTATCCTAACCGCGTACTTTCTGTCGCCATAAAGATCGATGGTAACATAATCTTAGCAGTTATGGTTTACTTTAGGACAACTGCTGAGATACATGATATGATGACGGATATTCACTCTATGGCGGGGGTAGAGAATGTCAAGTTTTCAGAAACCGTGGATATAATGAGAGACAACAAAAGTCAAATAGCAAAGACTGTAGCGCAGTCGATAATTGGATAAGCATAAACTTGATATGTCGCTTTCTGGGCTTCAAAGCCATTTCTGACGTACTCCAAGGGTGAATCTGCTCTCTCGTATTCCGTCTATCTAACACGACAGATTCTCTTTTTCTATGACCTTCGATTCTTCGAGTGCAGAAAGCCTAATTCACTCGTTTTGGATGAAACTGACATTTTACTCCATAAGAAGACTCAAGAATACCTTCTAGTAGATCTTATGTCTAGCTTTATTTATGACGTAAACTACCATCATCAGTAGAAACTTGATGCGATATCCTACCATGACAGTCAACACTGAGCGAATTGATAAACTGGCTGACATTGCCATATGCCATGCCTACCCTGCAAACCCTACTCTACAATTACAGCCCGTGAAAGCTGTAGAATCGTTAAGATGCCTTCATTCTTCTGATACTAAACAATATGTTATTTCCCAATTTGAGGTGAGAGAATCTGAAATCTAGAGGTAGCACAGAGATTATTGGCTTGATCCTTCAATCTGTCGAAAACGAACCGCTAACGCGATCTAAAATTATGTATCAGGCAATACTTAATTTTAAGCAGGTAAGTGATTACGCTGCCTATCTGACAGAATCGGGATTGTTGACATACTTGACTGAAGATAGAAAATATGCCATCACCGAGAGAGGGAAACAGTTTTTGGCATTGTTTAAAGAAACAAACAGTTTGCTTACTACCCCTTATGATAGTATGGCGTTAGCCAGCAATGGAGAGCAAAAACAGGAGGTGGCCTTGCATAAGTAACGATAATAATGATAAAAGAATCTTCACATGCGGCTGCACAGTAGAGTGGCGCCTAGATACGATAAAATTCACTGACTGTCTAACACATGCAGAAGAGGGGACCGCAAAAGCGTAGTATACAGACTGTCAACAGTTAGAACTTAGTATTTGACGCGTTTTAGAATCTTACTGAAGAAAAGTTTTTTCTCCCTCAATTTTGGTCCTCTATCTGGCTCATATTCTACAGATAAACGAAATTAATAATCCCTGCACTGAGGTTTTTATTCCTTGTCTAAAATTTGAACAGGGCATGCTGTTACAAGCTCCTTGAATTTAGCTGCATCTTTCTCGCTACCTACTATTGATCCATAATGCATTGGGATGGCCAGTTTCTTTGGTTTTATTTTTTCGTTTACTGCTTTAGCTGCCTCCTCTGCATTCATAACGTATGTTCCAGACACTGGCACCAGTGCTATGTCTGGTTCAGTGGCACTCATCTCTGGAATATCGTCCGTGTCGCCAGTATGGTATATACGCATATCATTTAAAATGATAATGAAGCCGACCTTCCCGTCTGCTTTCGGATGGAATTGCTTATTTGTGTTATACGCAGATACAGCCTCTATTATGAGGCCATGAACAGTAATCTTATCGCCTGGACTAAGCCCTTTAATTTCTCTTACTTTGACGTGTCTTAGCTGCTCAATGCACTCAGCGGCAGCTACAATCGTGGTATTACTGCCAACAACGTGTTCTAGGTCGTCCGCACTTAGGTGATCGGAGTGGTTGTGAGAAATGAGAACAACGTCAGCATCTTTCTTGTTGTGATGGGAGCTCGAAATCTGGTAAGGGTCAATATAAATATTAAACTTACCATCGACTGTCAGCTTGTAGCCATCATGACCAAGCCAATGAAATTTGACTCCATTAAGGTGCAGCATATTATCTCTACTACCAACTTACAATGGCACCAGGAATTTTATTTAAAGATGATCCTTGGCTTTAATTTTTGGATTTGCAATGATGAGGTTATCTTTGCTTAAGCTTAAGACCAAAACTTGGTTTGCTATTAGCCTACGACGTAGAATGGTGTCTATCGTTGCTACGGCACACTTTTGAGTCATCGCATATTCGATTATAGCATCATCAACATGCCGCGCAGGAGGAACAGGTACTTTCAGGAATTTCGTTCTCGCAATTTCAAGTGCCGTTTTTGCTAAGTTGGATCTCTTTGGACCGGCATTTTGAGCGAGCCTTTCTAGCTCTGCTTCCACTATGTCAGGCACAAGAAAGTTCAGTCTGCCAAGCTCAGATTCGATCTTTGCAACACGCTTGAGAGGCTTTGAAACAAGGACCATTAAAAAACTTGTGTCGCATAAGATTTGCATATGCTACGTCGCAATTCCTGAGCCAATCAGACGCCATCTTTCAGCTATTCTTCTGCTAAGGGCGACTCTGCTTTTGGGCATTAAGCATACCGGCTTTTTCAGCTTTACTTCAACCTTGCTGTCTTTTACATTTGTAACATAGCCACTTGCCGCTGCTGTGCCGATGTTGATCCTGATTTGCTCTTTTGGTTTAAGGGGTTCGACTTTGACCATTTCTGCAGTGCCAACAGCTGTGTCGAAAAGCACTACTTCAACGGTGATATCTTCTACATCGTCTGGAAGTGTCCCTGGCTTGCCTATGACTGAGCCAATGAGTGAATCGCTCTTGGTAAACGTTGGGTCAAGCTGGGTGCCTATAGCAACAAGTCCTCCAGGCCTGACTGATTTTACGAGACCTGCGCCTGTGCCAAGGGTGGATACCTCTGATGAGAGCGGCTCATATTTTCCCTTTTTATCATCCAAGATTCCAGGACGGATCTCAATTTCATCTGAAATATTTAGCTGACCTTGCACTAGCGCACCACCTATGATACCGCCTTTAACCTGGTTGATTGGACTTCCAGGCTTATTGACATCAAATGAACGTAGCACATGCATGATCGGTTCTGCATCCTTTACCCGTGGAGGAGTTTTGATAGTTTTTTCAATGGCTTCTATAAGCGCATCTATATTCAATTTATGTTGGGCTGATACAGGGATTATCGGCGCCTTTTCAGCAATGCTTCCACCGACGAAGTCTTTAATTTGCCTATAGTTATCAAGTGCTTCTTCGTACGGGGCAAGGTCGGCTTTATTTTGCACTAGAACGATCTGCTGTATCCCAAGCACAGATAGAGCGAGTAAGTGCTCTCTTGTCTGTGGTTGTGGTACCTTTTCATTAGCAGCCATAACCAAAATTGCGCCATCCATTAAAGCTGCGCCGGAGAGCATATTTGCCATTAAGCTTTCGTGACCTGGTGAGTCAACAAAACTCACCACGCGGAGAAGTTCACTTTTACCTCCGCAGTTAATGCATTGGGGTTGAGTGCTATAGCATATTGGTGGGGGGCACTCAGAACACTTGTAAAATGCAGCATCGGCATATCCAATTTTGATGGTGATGCCTCTTCTAAGCTCTTCACTGTGAGCGCTGGTCCATACTCCTGTAATCGCTTCGACAAGAGTCGTCTTGCCATGGTCAACATGGCCTGAAGTGCCAATGTTGACGGATGGCTGGTATCCATATTCACTGATATACCAATCTGGCAGGGTCTCTTTCCAATGCAACAATTAGTATCGTAAAATTCCCGGAGATATTAAGGTACGGAACTACTATTTTTTATTTGATGACTCTGTTTCGTTTCCGGTACTTTTCACATCATCTTGCTTATCAGGCAAAACACCTTCAACAAGCACTGAGTTAAGCTGATAAATTTCTTCAGTGACCATGTTACCTCTTACCAGCTTTCTGATTCTAGCTTCGCTTCTGTTACCGACACCTGTCGGAAGTAGTACATACTTTTTTACGCCACCGTGAACATCAGGCCGCATTGGAGTCCCTGACTTGTCGCTCCCTCCAGTTATCTTTAGCTTACCGCCAGCGACACCAACAATAGAAGAATCAAGTATGCTACCAACCTTTGTGCCCAAAAGTGGCTGTGCCGACTTATCTTTCAGTTCTTGAGCAATTGTCTTTCCATTTTTATCTGAGATTGTCAGCTTGAACTGAGCCAAACTAAGATTCAGGCACATCTAAGGTCTAATTAACCTTTGGCCCTATTACCCTCCTCCTTTCTTATATCACAAAATCATTCCAGGATGAGGGTTTTTTTCCTGGTCAGAGATATATTACTAATAAGCAATTTATAGATGACCACCTTCTTCGATTGGGTCACAGGATCGTAATTCAAAGAAGTCTTCTAGCATCGCGCCATCTGTTGTTGGTTACAGACGTCAACAAACTCGTCTGACTTCAAGGGAAAAACAGTTAAAAGAGATATTTGAGAACTCACACTCGGTGGCAGAAGAGCAAGAGACAGTCGATTGCCCCCGCTGCGGGTTTCAGATGAAGCATATGCAGGCCTGTCACATGGTCTGTACGAATTGTGGTGGACATATGGACTGCAGCGAGAAAGGTTTAACGTGGTAATCAAAAAGGGTTTCTGTCCCAGTTCATCTGAAAGTTGTCTGAAATATCCACTGCTTTACCCTTCATTATTTCTATATAATCATTATATGACGCAAAGAACCCACAATGTCTGCATTTTACTTCACTCATGTCATCATTTACCTCTGCTTTCTTGCCGCACTCTGGGCATTTTGCTTCAAGCATATTCTAGCGTAACATTGGATTAATTAGCTATTATTAATAAACGGTTCTTTACCAAGTAGAGACAACAGGAAGGGGATCATGCAGATTATCAATACCACTCTTTTTTTATAAATTGCTGTGTTACCTTCAATACAAATCTCTCAATATATTGCATCGAATTATTCTAAAACATAAAGTGGGGACTGGCCATGTTATTTTGTGGTATCAACGTATAAGAGCCTGATGCAGCCAAAACTGAGAATTAGTTTTCAAAATGTATAGTTAGAGAAAAGCAAAAAAGTAGAGGCTAGACCGGAGTTCCTGGAGGCTGTTTTGTGTGTTAGAGCTCCTCAAACACTCTCGCTATTGCCTAACTACATCGATTTGCGAAAAATGAATTTTACATTTCTTTGGATTATTCTTCGACAGCAGACAAAACCTATAATGACATTCTCTGTAAACCGTAAGTTAAATGAATCTAATATTATTAAAATTGGCCTAGATTGAAATGCTCTTAAAGGTTTGCGAATCCAAAACGCATATGACATCGTTAATAAAGTGTGAAGCTCCTTAGAGAGATGTTTGACAAAGATAGGTAATGCCTACAGGCGGTTCCATGGCATGATATCTGACAGACCCACTAACTTCAGTTGGGTCAAGGAAGGTGAGCTCGCCGGTTCTGGACTGCCTGTCAATGAGGAGGAATTCAAATGGCTCATTGACAAAGGCATTCAATCTATTGTAAGCGTAAGAGAAGTTCCTCTTCCTTCTAGGTGGTTTGACGGCAGCCATATAGATTACTTACATCTGATGGTTGAGGATTATGGAGCCCCAAGCATGGAAGTTATGGACGAAGCTGTGGATTATATAGATAAGAAAATTAGCAGTGGCAAGCCGGTGCTTGTTCATTGTGCCGCAGGCAAGGGAAGGACAGGTGCAGTGCTTGCTGCATACCTGATAAAAAAAGAGAAACTTACCGCAGACCAAGCGATAGAAAAGATAAGGCTTATGAGGCCTGGGTCTGTGCAGTCCTTAACTCAAGAAACCGCCCTTTCAATGTATGAAAAGTACCTGAATCTTCAGAAGCGGTGATATACCCTCGTCACTCGGGCACTGAGTCCGCTACTAGCTGACCATTCTGAATCTTAACAAAAAGAAAGCGGTTATCCTTGAAGATGAGAGTAATCTCACCCTTCTTTTCCTCTACGTCGAGCAATTCCTGCCCCTTGATACCATCAAACTTGACCATTTCAGCTATATTGCGTAGCTGGATCTATTTAGATTTAATTCGCTTGCTAATATTTATGTCTCTATCTAGCCAAGCTATGAACGAGCGGTCGATTCGTGACTCGCTTGTTGCTGACCTATGAGTAGTAAAAAGGCAGATGCCTGCTATCATAGGTTTTCCAGAATCTAGCACTATGTACTAACATAACTTATTTACTTAGGTTTTTTGCTGTTGTTTTTGGCTGGAAAAATAATGACTGCTAATACTAGACGCAAAGGCGTGTGCAATTCAGATTATTCAACAGATATTTTGAATTCTCGTTCATCTATCTCGACGACTTTGTATCTTACATTCATATGATTATCTTCTCTTTCTAGTAAAGTGACATTCTTTACGCGTACAAGATAGCTTAGGTCATCCTTCATCTTTGATAGATTTATCATTTCCTCCTCTGTCAATCCGACAACGTATGCAGCATTGATTATGTCAGTTGGGTTATATTGTCGCTCTTTACGAAGCTGTTGGAGCTGCCTTGCAAGATCTCTTAATAGTCCTTTAGTAATCAAATCCTTGTCGCGCATGGTCGAAACGAATACTATGAGCCCATCTCTTTCAGAACTTGAATACCCATCTGAGGCTTTATATGAAATCTCGATATCCGAAGACGATAGATTAATTGTCTTTCCATCATATCCTAGCTGGTAGCCGTCAGATTTTTGCAAAGCGTGTATAAGTTCAAACTTGTTAACTCTTTCAAATGCTTCCGAAACCTTATTGATGTCTGCCTTGACTCTTGGAGCAATGTTCTTTCTAATGAGTGATATACTGATAGCGATTGGCATCCTTTCATTAAGGAGGCCAGCAACCTTTTCGAGCTGCGAACCCTCTGATATTTCAACCAGTTTATAGCGATCTGTGTTAAGCTGGTTCTCAAGCACGTAAGACATCCCTTCCAATTCAAGTGATTTCAAATTTTGACCGCAGATGATAACTTCCTTTATGGGCCATCGCCTTTTAAGGCTAGCAAGGTTTCTTGCTGCATTGGCAACAGATACGATCTCTTTAATCCTGTCAAAGACTGATTCAGCACTCGAGTTGACCAATTTTTCATCGGGCTTTGGCCAACTTTCAAGCAAGATACTTTTCTCTCTATTAAAGCATGTGATGTATAGATACTCAGTTATAAAAGGAGACAATGGGTGAAGCATTATGTCTATTTGTATCAATGTATGGCTAATTACTGAGTACACTGCGAGCCGTCTGCCAAGATTCTCAGGACTGTCATCCCATATTATGTTCCTTGTTATAGGAACATATGTTTGGCTAAGGTGGTTGATGATAAATCCATCAATCGCTTTGGCAGCCTCGTGAAAGCGGCAACGATTCAATGCTTCACTTACTTCTAACACCAGCTTTTGGAGTTTTGAGAGAAGCCAAACTTCGGGTAATCCAAGAAGACCATTATCTGTTACCCATTTAAGAGTGTGCTGTTGTCCACTGAATCTATCAAAATCGCTATTCTGTTTGAAATATACGTGGAGATTATGAAGAGTGCTTAGTATCTGATAAGGTCTCGTCTTCATCTCCTCGATGCTAAAATTAAGTGATTCAATAGGGGATGATTTCCACATGAAGTACA
>DAINRW010000028.1:0-11903 GCA_036741615.1 Nitrososphaera sp. | reverse complement strand
GGTTAGCCACAGACGTGAAGTGGCAACAGACACACCATCTTTCAGCAGCTCCGGAGATACGTAAAGAACATTTCGTATACAAAGAAATGTCACAGATGCGGTTCCTGTAATCCTATCCACGACGGTATTCTATTATTTTCTATTTTAATTTGAAATCTTTATTAAAAATTAATAACGAACCATTAAATCTGGGCATATCAATGCTTCACTCTGAATGTAATGCCTAGCTTTTGCATATCTCACAAAGAGGACGTCGATGGCATCTGTTCTGCCGCGCTTATCAAGGCAGCCTTTGATATATCAAAAGTGATACTCGTGGATTACGCCAACCTCATTTCGAGGTTGGAAAAGGTGGCGGCAATGTTTGATAAGATTGAGAGGCTGTTCATATGCGATCTGGGCTTATCAAAAAAGAATGAGCAGAAATTCATAGAATTGCTTCAGAGGATAGCTTCTACTGGCGCAGAGGTTGTCTATATTGATCACCATGATATCAGTAAGGACACACTGCAGGCCCTTAAGAAAGCGGATGTAACACTCATACGTACAATTGAAGAGTGCACGAGCATGCAGGTTTATGCAAAGTACAAGAAAAAACTACCAGACCACGCTGCATTTTTTGCTGCAATGGGTGCGCTCACAGATTACATGGAAAATAAACCTCTGGCATCAACTATAGTTTCCCGATTTGATCGCCAATTCCTAATGCTTGAGTCGACTGCATTATCATATATCATATCTTCGAGCCAGCACGATGATCCGTTCCTCCTAAAGATAGTTGAGACACTTGCCAAGATGAAATATCCTCATGACATCAAAGGTGGTTTCGATATGGCTGAAAAATTTGCAAAAAAGGTATCAAATGCAGTCGACTCCATAAAGGAATCAGTTGTAATATTGGATAACCTTGCATATGCTCCTAGTGCTGTTGATTTATCCTCAAGCATGGTGGTTAACTTCGTTCTTGGCTCTTCAGGCAAGCCTGCCGCCATGGTGTACAAATTAAAGGATGATGTCAAGTCGTACGTCCTATCCATACGTGGATCAACTGACTGCAAGGTACACCTCGGCAGATTAACAAATGACATCGCGTCAGATCTTGGAGGCAGCGGTGGCGGCCATGATCGAGCATGCGGCGCAATAATTCCAAAAGACAATCTCCAAAAATTCATAGAAACTCTCAACAGAAAGATAATATCTGACGATACAGAGCAATCATGACACTTCAAAACCGCTACTATACGATGGACGAAAGCTGTAACGTGGGTCTCTTGTACCCTCTCATTAAAGGATCGTCCACTAAGGGCTAAGAGGATGAGACTTCCTCCCCCCCTCCTCAACTATCTTTTAAACCTCTACTATACACTCTATTTCTACGGAACTATCCAGGGGCAAGCTGTTTACACCTACGGCTACTCTCGCATGTTTGCCTTTTTCGCCAAAGATATCCACAAGCAAATCTGAAGCTCCGTTAATTACTTTAGGATGGTCAGTAAATGAAGGGTCGCAATTAACGAATCCCGTAACCTTAACAACTTGCTTGATCCTATCAAGGCTGCCAAAATGTAACTTCAATTGGGCTAGTGCATTGATAGTGCACAGGCGCGCAGCCTCTTGACCCATTGCTATAGATTCAATCTTACCTCTGAACTTGACTTGTTTGCCTTCCGTAGGGATCTGTCCAGCCACAAAGGCAAGGTTATTGGAAACGACCACGGGCACATAAGATCCGGCCGGCTCCGGTGGAACGGGAAGGCTAATACCAAGTGAAACAATCTTATCTTCAATCATAATCTTCAACAGTCTTCAATTGGTTATTTTACTTTACTGACAAACGCCGCATCCTTTTCAAACGTTCCTAATGGATTACCGAATAGCATATCCGAGAGACTTTGCTGTACAGATGCCAATGACGAAAAAATAACGATGGACTCAGAGAATTAGATAGGGTTTCAGATCGGTTTATGGAATAAAATCTTTTAACTATCAGACAGAGACAGATATTATAGGTTCCAGTGCTAATCATTAGCCATATTCAGGCGCAGTGTTTATCTTTGCAACCTTGCATTCTATCTAATCTTGCGAATTTCGTCTACACTGTCATTAACTGACCGTAATGAATCTATCTAAAATTCTTTGTTTTGTTATCAGGTGGTATCCAAAAGTGGATGGCTAGGATGGTCTACAGTATCTTTTGAGGATCCATCACGAGTTAGTTGATGATCTTCATCTTGTGTAAATTAACACAGATTGCAAAGGAAAGGATTATAGAGCTACTAGCTCACACGCAGGTGCATCTATGCAGCACGATTTTTTCAAAAATTACAAAAGGAAAACAAAAAAGTCAGGCCGCCTTTACTCCCACGCTGCTAAAGTATTTCCTGGCGGCGTAAATCACAATATTCGCTATTTTGAACCCTATCCATTTTTTGTCACTGGTGCAAAGGGTCGGCAACTGCTTGACGTCGATGGTAACAGATACACGGATTACTGGATGGGCCACTGGGCGCTCATTTTGGGTCACTCTCCTAGAGAGGTTGTCAAGTTCATGGCCGAGCAGGCTAAAAACGGGGTACTCTATGGCACAGTCAATGCAGTAAGCATTGACCTGGCAGAAACTATCCAGAGGCTGATGCCAAAGGCTGAGATGATGCGCTTTAGTAGCACTGGCTCAGAAGCTACCATGTATGCAATCAGGCTTGCTCGAGCAAAGACTGGGAGGCGCATAGTTGCCAAGGCGATTGGCGGCTGGCATGGGTTCAACACTGCACTTATGCAGACAGTCAACTATCCATTCGAGCAAGACGAAGGGTTGGGCCTGGTGCAGGATGAGGGACAATTTGTGGAGTCGATACCTTTTAACGACCTAGATGCGTCGCTCAAGGTACTCGAGACTGTCAAGGATGATCTAGCATGCATAATTATCGAACCAGTGCTCGGCGGAGCAGGCTGCATTCCCCCCGTCGACGGTTATCTGCACGGATTGCAGGAATTTGCAAAAAAGAATGGCAGTCTTTTCATACTCGATGAAATAGTAACAGGCTTTAGGCTTTCTATCCATGGAGCCGCAAGCACCTTTAAGCTAGAACCTGATTTATTTACTCTTGGCAAGATAGCAGGGGGTGGAATGCCCATTGGGGTTTTATGTGGTGACAGAGACATTATGTCACTTGCTGATCCTGTAGTAAGGGCAGATAAAGGGACACGCTGCGCAATAGGCGGCGGAACATTTTCAGCCAATCCAATGACTATGACTGCAGGCCTCATGACACTAGACTTTTTGAAAAGAAACAGACAGCAGGTCTATAGGAAAATTGACAGGCTCGGGGGGATGGCAAGGAAGGGCTTAGCCAAATTATTTGCCGATTCGGGGATTCCATGTGAGGTGACCGGTGTAGGCTCACTCTTTTTGACACACTTCAGTACGACTGCAGTTTTGGATGCTAGCGACGTCGCAAAATCCAATAGAGACCTTCTAAGGGGATACCATCTTGCCCTTATGGCAAACCATGGAATATTTTTTCTACCAACAAAGATGGCGGCACTATCCTTTGCCCACGAGGAAAGTGATATTGAGAAGTTACTGGATGCAACAGAGAAAATTATAACAAACACTAAGCTTTTCAGACAATTTGCTTAGAAAGACGTATGCATTAATCTTCAATGGCACTACAAGTTACACTAGAGGCATTGACGATTGGCAAATAAACAGCGTCGTGTTAAAGCGAATTTTGCACGCTCACAATGTCCCTAAAAACCTCTGGAGGATGCAGACGGGCTGCATGTAAAATATCCGAGTTTCCCCACTATGCTCCTCTGGAAAAAGTGCTTATTGTACGGAACTTTTCTGCCATTTCCATCTTCGCTTTTTGCAAAATCCCTAACCTGTTCATTTAACCTCACTACCTCCACCTGATCTATATCGTCTAGTTAATGATTCTAACTTCTCAGCGATATAACTATTGTTCATTTCATTGAATAATTATTTCCTGTGCTCTCCCTTATTCAAAATGATACTTTGTGGTATTCTTCGACTGCTTATTTTGAGTATTCAATCGGATAATGAAACACTATAACATACGATTAAAGCTCCATCAGTGCTTCCTCGATGCTCTTTTTGTCTTGAGCAGTAGGCAACTGTTCGAGATATCTGGTTAGGTCCTCTTTAGCGCCCCTATTATTCCCAATTTGCAATCTTGCTACCGCTCGGTTCTTGTAAATCGGTGCAAACCGGAAAGAATTAATGTCAATTGCCTTGCTATAATATGCTTCTGCAAGAGAATAATCTTTTTCCTTTAGATAATAGTTGCCAAGACCGCGATATGTAAGATATGACCTTGGATTTAGCTTGAGTGCGTTCTCGTAACAAAGGATAGCCCTGTCAGAATTTGCCTCATTATAAGCTCCACCGAGAAGAACCCATGCTTGCGAATTATCTGGATCAATATCCACTGCTCTTTGCAAGCGTTCAATGGCCTCGTCAATATTTCCATACTGTCTTAATCCTTCGGCTTCAAAGCAGACCCTATTGGATTTTGCAAACTTCAATACCTCATTCTTTAGAATATCCTTCATGTCTGAAGGAAGCATGATAATAGCAGTCATATCATCTTGCTCCCAATCTTGCTCAAACTTCTGCTCCGGGATTGCGCCGACAGTGTCAGGTTCTGGGACATAAGTAAGGATCCTATGCTCGTCGCTATCGTAGCCAGATACAATCATTGCGTGTTGAACAGTTGCCATTATTCCAGGCATTATAACTATAGGCGGTATACCCTGGTCGACGCGCTTTTTTAAATCGGCCATCGAGCTCTTGTAGATATAAGATTCAATACCCCGTCTTTGTGCGAGCTCTATCCCGTGAATCATTGTGACGCCTCTCTCGTTTGAAGCGGCAGGTGCAGCGGGAGATATATCTTCACCCCAGTATTTCAAGACAACATTCATTACAAGCGGTAGATCTGCACTATCTTCGTTCTTGCTTACAAGAGGTAAGCTAATGAAGTGCTCTGGTTGGGATGCCAAGCTGATACTTTCACTGTCTTGCAAGCAAATAAAATTCTTCTTATATCTTTAGAAAGTTCTTCAGAAGATCTAGGCCATCATCTCCGCTCTTTTCGGGGTGAAATTGTGTACCATACACTGTCTTATTGTCGCTGCAGAATACTTCATGCTGACAGTACTTCGAGCTAGCAAGCGACACTAAATTTGACGGAAGTTTAGCAATACAATATCTGTGGCTCTCGTATACCAAGATCGAATTTTTTTCTTGAGTCAGTGCATTTATACCTGAGATAGAAATTTCAGTCATTCCTTGGATATGGACCGGCATTTTGCTTATTGAGCCTCCGAGGGTAAGCGCTATTATTTCGGCTCCATAGCAAATACCAAGGAGTGGTTTGTCATGATATTGGCAGTACCTTGTGATCTTAGAATTTATCATGTTTATCTGTTTGCTGTATTTTCGCCTCCCTGAAAGTATGACCTTGTCGCAATTGGTAAGATCTTTGTCGGAGACTTCAAGAAATCTCCTGTGAGTATATGTCATGTCTAGTCGTCCAAGACAATCCAGTATATCAGGTGTAAACGGTGATAGGTTGTCAACTACTAATACTGTCAATCTCTTTGTCCAACTGTATTGACGTATAATACATTAATTCTTTATTATTCCCAAATTCTCGGTTGACACGCTATTTAGCCGTCGTGCCACCTTCCAACTAGAATAATGACTCTCCTTACGGCAGTTAACCGACGCTCTTTTTTGATCTGCTTAAAACTTAATTTATGGACGCCTTATCGGTGCAGAGTAAGTCAATCTTTCCGGAGTTACTATGTTCATAGCTGTTACGAATAACAAGGAGTCAAATATTACGAACTGTTATCAAGCGCTTCTTAAAAAGAGCAATAATGTTTTCACTCCTTTCAATCACTCCTGCAGATAAAATCTAATGGTTTGGAGGTAATTAGATAGATATTTAGGCAAATTATCGTACAGCCTTTAGAAAATGAATATACTCTTTTGAAATATTATTCAAAAATTCTTTAATAACATAATATATATAAAAATAGCACAGGAGCAAATAATTTGAAAAAAGAAGAGAGGCTCAGTATTATCAGTCTTCTTTTAGAGGTTTCTTCAAATAATTCCAGTGACAGAACTCGTAGGCAAGACTCGATGCCACCCAATATAATGTACAACACATTACTTAACAATCCTAGGTTGAAAGAATACTGGACGGATCTGACTGAACTAGGCTTACTTGAGTATGACATAACTACTGGCACGTTCAAGACTACTGAGAAAGGTCTTAGATTCCTTGAAGTCTTTAGCGAACTAGACCAGCGAGCAAGAGAAGAACAACAAGAGGAGAAGAAGAAGAACGATAACCATTGTATCTCAAAGGCGTAAGGGATCGAGCGTGATGTAGCTACAATAAGCACGAATTGTGGAAAGTTCACTCCGTTGCAGCGGTAGACTGAAAAATGCTCTCTTTAAAGCATTGCTGAGTTATTGGCCATTGAATGCTCGTAGTCTCGTCACAAAAGTATGACACTGTTAAAGATCAGTATCATCATGCTTTTCAATTGAAATATTGCTCATAATCATTCCTGTTGTTACGATACCAATGATTGAACTATCGTGAACGACAGGCAACCGATTTATCTTATGCTTATTGAGGAGCCCCATTGCTTCTTCAACAGACTTATCCTCATCTATAGTAATAATTGGTGCGCTCATTATATCCCTTAACGTAACCTTGAATGGTCCTCGGTTTTGAGCCACTACTCTGAAAATAATATCTCTTTCCGTGATAATTCCGACAGGGATTCTCTTACCTTTGTCGACATCGAGATGAGTGACCACTATAGTGCATCGTTCTTGTACGTACAAAGCTTTTGCAGCTTCAGCTACAAGGGTATTTTCATCTAAAGCAATAAAAGCTGTATCGATTACATCTCTGACTCTATGATATCTCCGTGCAACCAACAGGGAATCCTCAGCCAACGTATTGTTATAAGCATTGGATATGAAGTTTACTTGGAGCATGCGATTTTGCAGATCATTATTCAGGTCCGTATTGTGATACCTCTGCTAATGAAACTGCTTGAAAATCAACGATAAAGAAATACGAATCAAGCTGTCTTTCTTGTTAATGAGCCTATAGATCATAAACCTACCATCATATTATAACCAAGGCTTGCAGAGATAAAGGAAGAACTTTGACAGGGGTTCGGTGGGATGCGGCTAAATTTAGACGAGTCCACAAAGGAATAGGTAAAGTAAAAAATACATCTTTTGGTAACACAGCTCGAAACTCTGTTGCAGACCTCTCGACAGTTATTTTGTATCCTTGGAGAGTAATCCTTCGCATTTTCATGTGGCGAAAGACAAGGGCGAAGAACATGATCAGTAGTTGATCCATCAAAAGAAAATATGTCTCATATTAACACGTTCACACCACCAGGAGAGAATAAATAGAAAAGATAGGGGGTGGCTGCTTTTGGCCTCTCTCTCTTCATGATAATAATTAAATCATGTTATAGCAATAACTGTAGTATAGCGCATTGCCAGTAGACCTTGACAATATTGATGTTTCAATCCTAAAATCCTTAATGGAGGATGGCAGAAAGTCTTTCCGCGCCATTTCCCGCGAAATAAAGGTTAGCACACCTACTGTCAAAAGCAGATATGAGCGCCTTGTAAATATGGGGCTTATCAAGTCAGTCAAACCAGAGATTGATTTATCCAAAGTAAACAGAGAGAACAAAAACCTGTTCTTTGGAGAAGAAACCATCAAGCAGCTAGAGAAACAAAAGAAACATTTCCATGTGAAAGTAGACGACAACTTAAAGGTAAAGATGCAATGCGAATATTGCGATGGACCCATAAATGGCAAGCCTAAAGTACTTGAGTTTGCTAATTTTCAGCGGTTTTTCTGCTGTATTGGCTGCAAGAATAATTATAGAGAGAAGCACGCAGGCAGGATACACTCAATAGTGGAACAGTACAATGAGATGCAAAAAGAGGTGAAAAAAATAACCTGATTCTGCCGAAACTGATTTTCTTCGACACCGCCTAAGAATCCCGGAATTAATGCCGCATGTCCATTCGTGCATATTAAGATTAATGAATGTCGTAGCGACTTTTTTGAGTCCAAATCTAGTTTGCTTCTGCTAGTCCTTTGCACATTAGATAAACTGCTGCGTATGCGGGTATTTCAGCTGATTCTTTTGAAATATTGAACGTATTCTTATTTAACCTCAACTTGACTGGAGTCTTAACCCTGATGTCTATCATGTTCTCACCAAGGAGACATGCATCGACAAAGGGATCAAAGGAATAGAGATCGGCGCATTTTGCCTTTGAGAGGCCACTCTTGCTGTTGAGTGTTCCAGGCATCCTGAAGACCCTGTGAACGTCCGTTGTTACCTGTGGGTCTATTCTGACCCCCATGTCTTTTGCGATTCTTTCGAGTTCAACCTTAAATGCACCATATCCGCCATATTGATCGACAATATTTCTGAACTTGATTGCTGATGTCATGTCGATCTTCAGCTTCTCAGCAATCCTTCTTCTCCAACCATATGTAAGCCCGCTTTTAGGGAATCTTATAAAAAAACTGTCCTCCCTATTGGTCTTTCTTACTCCAATACTTTCCAAAATGAGTCCTGTTCCTGAGAGGTAGCTCACGAGGTCTGAGCGAGCCTGTGGATCCAGAGAGATATATCCACTATCATTGATGTGTACGTGAAAGCCATTGTTGCCGGAAAAGTAAATATCAATAGCGTTGAGCTCCAGACCGATGTCAAATAACAGAAACTCGACTAAACGTCTAGCTTCTCTTTTAGACCGGTCTATACACTTGGTGCAGGGAATGGACACATATTCTGCCTTAATAGAACCGCAGGACAAGCAAGAGTATTGTCGTTGTTCATCGTGTCTAGGAGGAGAAGCACTGCCGCATTGTATACATACAGGATACGAATGAGATGGAACACAAGGCATCCCGAGATCTTTACCATCAATGTCAAAAATTAGGTCTGCCCCAAGCCAGTGTTTCTCTTGCATGGGTTGTCCTGTTGGGAATTCATAGTACGCATTTGAGCAGTAAACATCAGAAGGCGCTTCCTTAACAAGTACAGCGTCAAGCTCCTTCATACTTTTGAAGGATAGATGCCTAAGCATCCCGGGTTGTCCAAATTGCATATAACCAAACTCGCGATGCTCCATCTTGAGTGGCTCTTCGACGGCCTTAGAGTGGTTGAAATAAAATTCTCTGAATGCCTTTTTTAATGCTGAGCTTGTCTTGGCCGCAGACTTATCCTCTCTCATTTCTTCTTCCTGCCAAACTGAACTGGATTTATCAGCGTATCGCATTCGGCAGTTGCAAAGCACAAATTTTCATTTCTGATTTTATCGCATGAAGGAACAGAATATTTGGTATGACTTCCTTTCATGCCAGCTAAGTGCTCCACTTGATAGCGGGTTATTTTTTCGTTAAAATCAGGAGCATTTTCAAACATAATGACAATTTCATCTAATGGTTTGCTAATTGCCAACATGTATGTGGCAAGCATTACCCGTGCCGAGTGGGGTAGGTTTTCACCCTTATTCATCACTTCAAGTGCATGCTTGATGCACGGTGGGTAGTCTGTTTTAGCGAGTGTGAGCCGCCGTTCGTAACGTGGCAGGAATTTTAGCCGTAACCCGTCAGCTTTTGACTTTATGCTCTGAGGCAAAGTGGGGAGAGTCATAGCTCTAACTTTCTCAAATATCAGCACAGAAAGTTCATTTCTAATGAGTCTAACTGTCTCATCAGCATCAAGATAAACATAGCCTTTATGCACAAGCCTGTTGATCAATTTCCATTCCTGCTCATGAAAATGAGAAGCTCTTGCCAGATAATCTACAACCCGGACCTTAAAAAGTCGCTGATCCTCTGATACAACTATCCTCAACTTAAATAAATCTTCAAAGATTTTCATAAAGAGCGAGCCTTTCTTATTTTCAGTCTGTTTTCTTAGATCCTCTGTGAGGAACTTCTCTGCCCTTCTTGCTTCTGCTAGTGCGAATTTTCTCAGGACTTGATCTATGCCAATTGATTTGACAATTACAAGAGAGATAACGAATGTAAGGATCTCAATTTCATATCTCTCTAACTTATCATATATCTTCCCATCAACCTCAATCTCGACACGCTCTGCAGCTCGGTCGATGATATACTTCATATCAGGCCTGTCAAGCTCCTCCCAGCCAAAGCCTGACTCACGCAGGTACTCGCCTGCTTCGTTCAAAAAAGGATATTTGGCTAGATCACTGCCGGCCATTCTTATAGAAGCCAAGTCCTGATAATATGATAGCTCTTCTACCATAAAAACTCCATTACAATAATCTTAAAGTAACAAAAATCATCTTCATATCGGAACAATGGGTGCAAGGGTGGGCTTTCATGTTTCCATAGCAGGTGGAATATCAAATTCCGTCAATAATGCAAAAAAATTGGGCTGCACTGCGTTTCAGATATTTACTCGGAATCCTCGCGGTTGGGCAGTAAACCCCATACCACGAAGCGAGGTTTTCTCGTTTAAAAACAGGCTCGCTGCAAGCGGGATCGAGAGGACATCGGTAGTTGTCCATATGCCGTACCTACCAAACCTCTCAGGACCGCCAGGGGAGTTGTATCAAAGATCTGTAATGACCCTCAAAGAAGAGATGCAAAGATGTGAATTGCTGGGGATATCTTATCTCGTGATACACCTTGGAAGTCATATGGGCAGGGGATCAAATATGGGGGTTGACCAGCTGATAAGTGCCCTAAGCACAGCTAGCGCGCACAGCAACTCTGCAAGTGGAGTCATGGTATTATTGGAAAATAACGCAGGTTATAAGAATAATGTTGGGGGCACGCTTGAAGAGCTTCGTCTCATACTCGACAGACTGAACAGCTCACAGCGATTTGGCCTTTGCGTCGATACCTGTCATCTTTTTGCATCTGGTTATGACCTACGCACAGATGAGAGCGTAAACAAAGTGATTGAAAATATCAAAGATACTATCGGTCTAAAAAGAGTGAAAGTTATCCATTTGAATGATTCAAAAGGCCCATTAGGTTCCAATCTAGACCGGCATGAGCATATCGGTCTTGGATCTATCGGAATGGAGGGTATTGCAGCATTTATCAATCACCCTGACATTCAGGCATTGCCAATAATTATGGAGACACCAATCGATACACGGAGAGGAGACAGGCAGAATCTAGAGATCATTTTAGATATGATGAATAATTCGAGATAAAAAGCGCAAACGGGAAACTACTCGTTGAGTCTGTGAGATTCAACGTTAGTTGAGCCTTCGTAGTATGTTACGATTAACGGATCGTCAAGGTTATAGGGACAGCCTTCAATACTCTTTGGTTGACCGTCAGGAGGTTCTATGACACATACATCTGCTTGCTTTATTGACACATTAACCTCTTCCGTCACAGTCTGCCGGAATAAGATTTCCGCAAGAGGGAAACCCTGTATCATCTGTATGAGCATGAATGCTCCAAAGAATGCAAGACCAAACAATATAGCCAGCTTTTTAGTTGAAATCCTTGCAAACTCTGATGAGTCAGACTCATAGCTCATATGCTACTCTGATGGATCAGTCTAAAAAACTTATGGGGGTCATCGAGAGGCCTTGGTAGCTTTCTGAATCGCTTCTTCCTGCTCATACCATTCATCAAAATATGCCATCAGCAGATGACCTGCTAGCTCTTCCTTTGTATGATCAGCCTTGAGATGAACTGGCAGATAGTCGGGTGTAAAGAACAGGTTGCAGATATAGCAGAACGGATTTCGTTCATGCTTTTTTAACAAATTCCGTTATAGAACTATGTAACCGCGTATATAACAGCTAA
>DAINRW010000027.1:0-11925 GCA_036741615.1 Nitrososphaera sp. | reverse complement strand
GTTCATGGTTTTCTTGGCCTAGATGGTTTTTTACCAAAAGATATTCGTAGAATTGCATGGGAACAGATTGACAAATATGATGCTGCTGAACTTCGAGAAGAAAGAATAGTAGATATCAGCAAACAAGAAGGAGAACAAGAAGGGATATTTTTGATTACGAGCGATAATGAGACATCAATTAAAGCGAAAAAAGTTGTTCTTGCAGTAGGCTATCATGATGTATATCCAGACATCCCCGGTTTTCTCGAATGTTGGGCAGATACAATTATTCACTGTCCTTTCTGTGATGGTTATGAAAATAAAGACCGTGTATGGGGTATCGTTGTGAATTCCAAAGCAGAACTTAAGCGGTTTCCCAAAGTGGCCCGAAATTGGACCTCTAAAATTAAAGTTTTTGTACCTCAAGACATGAAGATAGAATCATCGTACCAAAATGAATTAACCAAATTAGATATTCCTGTTCATAGAGGGAATATCACAAACGTAAACCATACCAATACCAAAATACAATCAGTCACGCTTGACTCTGGTAAAAAGACTGAAGTTGATACACTTTGGTGGATACCTTCTAGAAGACCATCTCAGTTAATTCAAAGATTGGTTGAAAACTTGGGTTTGGAAGTAGACGATCAACAAGGCAATATTAAGACAGATCAAAAACAACAGACAAATGTGAAAGGACTTTTTGCTGTTGGAGACGTTGCTGGGTCTATGGGTGCACTTGGCGCAGCCCATGATGGTGGAAAAGCAGCTACTTCAATAGTGCATAAATGGTACCACCATTAGTTGTTTCACGTTTGCGCACAGATAGGTTACATTCGTGATTGCGTCTAATATCAAAACGTTAAAGCTCAGCTTATACTTAGATAAGTAAAATCTTCTGAATGAACCGTTATCGTTCTAGGATCCACTGAAACTTAAGTTTACTTGATAGATTATAATCCCAAAACGTTCTAATACATCATGCATCCTTTGTTTAGAGTTTTTCCCTTGTTAGACCTTATGCCGATAATAGATGAGGTCCTCATTAGTGAATTCTGTCGCAGCTCGTTTGATCATGTGTATACCTATTTGCTACTGCGTCTGAGGAAATAAACCTATACCAGCTGAGTAAGATACAATACGGGACCTGACATCGTTACGTATTTCATTGAACCTGCTCTGATATCAATCGTTTTTCATGTCTTCTTTCAAAAATTACGTAATAGAAAGGCCTCTAGGGAATATACTCTATAGTGACTTCAAGCCCTTTTGAGCAAGCAATTTCTTTTCTTATGTTTTCATGTTCTTTTTCTAGGTTATTGCTGTGCCAATTGATCTAGGATGGTACTCTTTGTAGTGTCCAACGTATTCATCTAATGACTGAAATGCTACGCCGCATTCGTCACACATGTAGCTATACCTTGCTAGGTCTGATTGATCGTTGTCGTAACGGTTGCGGTTAACCAATTTAGTCATATTGTTCTTATAGTATTGCACTACATTAAGATATAACGTTTTTTGCAGACAATCAAAGAGAATTTGCTTTATCTTACGTGTGTTTTAAGAAAAGGACAAAAAAAGATAATGTCTGATAAAAAATTTCACATCGAATTTAGGCGTGATGAAGCGAGGGTTTCACCTTCAATTAATTGGTTCCAATAATGTATCTCAAACTTGTCTGTTTATCTCAAATAATATAGCTATTATCTATGATAAATGAAAGAGAACTGAAAGAAAAGAACGACGAGAAAAGAGCGGAATCCCCTTACAAATGCAGTTGTGTGATCGTGCATTTCCCGACAGGGCGGAATATTAGAACCATCAGAATAGGGTACATGGGGAACTGCAGTCTTTGGAGATATTCAAGATCCTATTTTTTGATGGATTAACAAAGGATGTGTTTTTTAACACTATTAATAAAGTTCATAATTCTATTGAGATTGCTAGAATAAAAACTGGTCTGCTTCGAGATTCAGTCTTTTCATCTGATGGGAGTCTAGAAAATGAAAAGGACAGCTGGAAGTAAATTAGTTATAATGATAAAGTGAATATCCCACAATAAGCAATAGTGTTCTGGCTTGCAGCAACGCAGCCGTTCTCACACCCAGTTTCTAAAATTTAACAAAGCAGATTCTTATTACGAAAATTATAATTTTGCTATAAGAAGCACTGAAATGGATAAGAGCAAGATGAAACGATTGTCTAATGATAGAGGTATATGATTAAGAAAAAGGATTTGGTTACTCAAGAAGAAATAGACAAGTGCTTAAGGTATGCTGTCCGTAGTAACGATAGTAGCAATGAGTCGCTGCAGGAACGGCTTTTAAACGTTCTACACAAAACAGAAATCTCTTTGGATGAGCCGATTGTTGAAGATTCCATAGATAGTACAAGAATACGTGTTATTTGCACCGTAACCGTAAGCAGAACCAATAAAGGAGAAGATGTTGGGCCTATTAGGTTTCAATATATAAAAGAAAATCCTGTTGATTATAGCAAAGTCCCAATAAGACTCCGAGACAGCAGCATTACCGATCCCGCTTCCTCTGATCGTGGCGACAGTGGTTCTTACAATAATAATAATAATAACGCTATTGGCGAAGACACAGTAATAGAATCATATGATGAACTGGAAAATATGACTCCGACACTTTATGAAATACTAGGACACTTGAAAAAGGTTTACTTTATGCCAGAAGACTTTTCCAACAGGTTAGTTATCGATCGTATACATAAGCTCAGAAATTTGTTTAGCAAGGACGAGATACTTAATTTTCCATCTATTGCTCTAAGCGATAGAGCTGGCCTAATTCCTCTTTAATATAGAAAAATAAAATATTTGAAATAACTATTTGCTCTAACGAAGTGTTGGGCAATATACATTCGCTTAGATAAAACATAACCGAAAAAGGAAGCAATCAGAACATTCTATGCAGCGAGAACATTCGAATGGCTTTGAATGATCTTCTACTTGACGAAGATTTTCCCCCGTGTTCAACTGCTCTCTTAGTTTGCAGCTAGTGTGCATAATTAAAGCTCTTCTCTTGTAGCAGTGAACTAGTTAGTATATACCAAAATAGCGATACATCTTGATAATAGAGCAATACCCTGATTCATGATTAGCAAGAATTTCAGCTAACTTTTACTAATAATGCAAAGCTATTGTTGACCTTATGATTGTCACAAGGTAGAGGAAACTCGAGAAGCTCAGATTATCTTTGTATCGAGTGCTATATTTCTTATAGGATCTCCAATGCCAAGAGCCTGGAACAAAGGGCTGAAACAGATGTTTCAACATGCCCCTAATCTATTGCAGGTGTACTTAATGAGCATAGAAATGATGGCGTCTGAACGCAAGAACAATAGAGGAAAAATCCAGATAATGGGCGACGTTTTATCGCTTGCCACTTCTGGAATAAAAAAAACCCACATAATGTATAGAGCAAACCTAAGCTACGAACAGGTGTATCTATATCTCGAAGAGCTAATTTCAAAAAGATTGATTGCACAGGATGTGTCTGCTGATGGAGTAGTATATAGGACCACAGAAAAGGGAAGGGAATTTCTGTCATACTATTCGCACCTGACAGAATTGCTTGTAGAAGGTAAACAAGAGCAGGCACTTGAATTAAGTTCACCTTACGTCAATAGCATTGGTTGGATGCGTTAATTTGAAAATAGAGGTAACAGGTAAGACCATGATAAACCCTTACTATTTGAAAATATGACAATATCAGCAACAGATATTCGCGGTAAAGCACACAAGCGAGCTAAATGACTACAGAAATAGAGCCGTCATTTTCCCAGAGGTCGATACCATCTCTGATACAAGCCCTCGTTAGGTGCAAGATCTGTAAAAAAAGGCAACCTCTTATTTTATAACCAGTGAAGGGAGAATTGTATTATTATGTGAACCTTGTTTTCAAACTTGTAATCTGCTTTACAAACAACAAATTAGCAATAGAGAAGAGGATGGGGAAATACTTGAGGATGATCTGGACCGATCAGCAATATAGGACATTCATGTTGATGATTTATTACAAAAGGAAACACCTGCCGACTTTCTCCGCTTGTTAAAGACTAATGGGGAACTGGTCAAAGAGTGATTCCACTCAGATATTTGAGAGATTCTTCAATGAATGACTTACGCTCAAGACAATGTTGCAGCGGATCATGGGAATACAGAAAAACCCTTTGCATGGGCTGGCAGGATCCTCGAGTCTGCATGTTTGACAGGGTTAGCGCGTCTGAAGTGATAGAGTGTCTCAAACTGCTAAATAGCTTTCAATCATTCAATCGGTAACCATCTTTGCACTTGTTATCCTGTGATTCTTGTCCTTGTGGATCTTTAACTCTCTTTTTGAGTCAAAAAAAAGTTCACAGATACCGCATCTAGAGATTATGCTAATCACTTATCTTCTTGCACTTCTTTGACTTTCCTTTCTCATATAGTGACTTGATTTGGTCAATAAACACAACTTTTACCTATCTAACGTATATACCTCAGGGTATAATAAGCAATAGGAGAATAACTCAATATTTTAGCTCTGTTTAGGTATAAGTTATCACCTTCTTTTTTAGTTTCATAAGATGGCGATTACAGTAAATCTATCAAGCTCGTCTGCGGTACTCCTTCATACAAACTTGCATCTATTGTACAATGTTATTCTACAATATCGACCAATATTATATTATATATCGGTCACATCTCGATCATTTTATGTACCATTCTCCTAGCCTTTGGCTGAAATAATTCGTCTGGTTTTCGAGGCTTCTTGTCCTTGAAGACAACGTCAGCGTGCCACTTTGAGCCAAAAGCTGTAAACTGTAATAAGATGGGAATGATATCTCTTCCCTTCTCCGTAATGCTCCACCGGACAATCATTGGTGACTTTCCCTTCTCTATACAGTGTATGTAACCCTCTTTCTCGAGTTCCTTCAAGCGCATAGACAATACCCTAGGTGTCAAACCAGGGAGGGAATCGAGTAACCTGTTGAATCGATCTATTCCAAGGATCCCAACATCTCTCAATAGTAGCATTGTCCATTTTTTTCCCAACACACCTAGGCTAGTCCTAATGGGACATTGGGCAAACTCTATGCCTGGCAGGAGCCATTCTGAGATAGCAGGATATAGCTGCTCGCGAGGAAGTGATTTTTGCAACTTTATTTTTAGTCCCTTCTTAGCTTATAAAGTATACTTAGTATAGTGTTTATTAACCGAATCTGCTCCCAGATACTAATACTGACAATAAAAAATGACATAGCTGCGTTGTATGCACAAATTGTTTAGAAGCGTACTGGAATGCGAACTTTTGCCTGAGTTATATTTGTATGCTTGCAACAGATGAGGGATTGTGTTGGTATCTAAATACTGGGGTTGCAAAAGAGGCGTAGAAGATATCTTACTAAAGGGAGGAGACGACCGAAACCAGATTCTCTATTACTTAACGCGCGATTATCTTATGGTAATTCACTCATAAGCAGGAATAGGTTTGGTCATATTATCAAATTTGTCAAAGAAGGCATATGCAAATCGATGATTAAGGAACAGAAGGAAGAGTCCCTCTCGCATCATATCTTCAATTGCAACATTAATTTCTTGATCTTTTAACATGTAAGAATACGATAAGGAATCAGTTACAAGCATGGGATTTGTTGATTCATAATTATCCAAAATACTAAATGTGACTGATTCGACAAAGCCCAGAAAACTTAAATCATATTTTTTTAGATTGGACTTAAAAATGCTTACTATTGTTTCATCTATTTCTTCTTCTTCTTCGTCATACTTCATTCTACGAGATGCTACGATTGGTGATGGGAAACTTCTCCCTCCTTCCTGGGCGAACACTCTATTGTATTGTATAGAAGAGTAATTATTTAATTTCAAGAATTTTTCAGTTCCTTTCAATAATTCATCGTCACTCAACCAATTAGTATCTCCTCTGTTTTCGTTCATCCTGGCGAAGTAAGATTTCGCACCTATCATTCTGGGACTGGGCAATTATTAGTTCCTGACTATCCTGTGCCACCTGTTCATAATAAATCCTTAAGCTGTATGTATATTAGCGATCGATCAATCGTGTTGCATGCTGAGCTTATAACCTGTGCAAACGTACACTGATCTTTCCATCTTGTTCGACAAAGAGCCGAGGAGGACACGAAGAATAGGCATTTAACCAGTCCTTATACATCAATGCTTGCCACTTCTGTGCCAACCAGAGACATATTCCTATGGCACAGGATAGTTTGAGATAACTGATATGAAATACTATCTTATCGAAGTATAAAAATTAACCACATGTATTTGTTACTCGCCAAAAATCTGTGAAGGAGATGTCATGGGATATGACACCACATTTATCCGCTCGGTAGTCGCTGCAGATTAACTGATGTCATTATTTGGATGATTGGCTGTAATTCTTGTGGAAGGTTATCTAGACCTATCCCAAAGATAGAAATTGGTTCGCCCGATCCTCCTTGTCCTTTTGGAACCCTGTAACTCAATTCGTAGCCACTCGTCCAATCCACAAAGAGAAGTTGGATCCATCCCAATTGGTTGATTTGATTTGCAGCCAAGATCAATTTGCCAGGTATTTGCCATTGGGTTCCTGCATTGCCGCTATTGCTGACATTCACAAGCAGATCTTTGCTTTGTACTATGATCATGTTTGGAGAGTCTCTATTATGAAGGTCTACAAGATCCTGAGCAGTTAGATCCAAAACGATAAGACCCGTAGATGGATCTACTGTACTAGCACCATATGCAAAGTCTGGATTTGTATCCATGTTGATATACCGAGTCACCACAATGATACCCAAATCATCGTCACATCCGGCTATACCTGTAGTGTTATCCACCCTGCTTTGGCCTTCTGGGCAAAATTCTACAAGTGTCTCTTTAAGTTGACTAGCAGCAACTTCTCTAGCTTCCTGACTGGTGTTGTCCCGATCAACTGGTGTCCAACCAGGAGGTAAACTCACTGTAAAACCCGTATCATCTGTATACACTGTTGAATTTGTTGTCGTTGCTGTTATAGATTGTTCTTGTGGTTGCGGGTCCGATGTTGCATAGGCTGTCATACTCATCATACTCATCATATTCACAACAATTAATAGCACAGCGCCATGATGTGATAATATTAACATAAACCAAATGATTATACATCTGTAAATAAGCCTATCTTTTCATAACGAGATGCAAGTTGTCTTTGGTTCGCAACTAATTTACTGGAACCTTCAGCACTTCCACTTTTGTAACGAACCTAGATGATGATAAGAAAAAGAAAAGATGAAGAAGATAATGTTAATCAAGATGACATGAGCAATGTCAATAACGACAAAGATACACCATCAAAAAACACAGAAAATATGGACACCAAAATTGCAAAAATGATATAAATTCTCAATGGAGAAATTAGAATTGTCCAAAAGGCCCCAGTCCAGCATTTGTGATTGTTTCAAGCAGATACCCAAAATCCGTCTCATTCCTGCTCAATTAAAAAGCGGAAAGAAGTGATATCTTCTTTCCCGTTCGCCATGATAAACCTGCCTAGAAATTAGCGTACTGGCTGATGGTTAGTTTGCAGTTTCTGAAATGTCTTCAGATTGGGGTAATGAAGATGCCATCCTCACGCTCAGATATCGCTTTATGGAGTCATTTTATAATTGGTTCAAATCCACCTGTATTAATAGTCAACCTTCACCAGGGCTCCTCCTTCACTCTCCTATTAAATCTAGTATTTTGTTTGTCAGATCTGCGATACTAATGGGTTTTTGAACAAATCCGTCAACCTGTGTGGAAGGAAATACTTTGGAGAATTCGTTATCTTTTATCTCGAAAGCAGTCATTAGGACAACCTTGATATCTGGATTGATCTGTTTGACTTTTCTTGCTAGTTGTATTCCAGATAACCCTGGCATTCGGACGTCTGATACGACAAGGCAAAGATCATGAGGGTTTGATTCGAAGGATCGCAAGGCTTCCTCTGGATTGGTAAATGCATCGACCAAAAATCCATTTTTTTGAAGGCCGTGCTTGAGGACATACACTATATCCGGGTCATCATCTATGACAAAGAGTTTACCCTCAAATTTACGTTTAGTGTTATTGTCATCCCTGCTGTTATCTTTATTTGGGTCTTTTTCTTTTGCACTAGTATTACTAATGCGCAGATTATCGTAATTATCGTAATTACTATACTCTTTATTCTCACCGGACAAACTTGGGTCCGCCACCACAACTGCTGTCTGTATGCGCACAAGGTGCCATTAGCATTGGACTAGGTTATTTGCTGGAAATAGATAAAGTTTAATGCCTCCCGAAAAGAGGCCCCTTAGACATCCAAATATGCTCAGCATGTATTGTGTCAACGCGTTACCATGGCTACTGTCGTTGTCACTTTTATCGGAAAGTACATAGAGCAGTCCCTAAAGACCGCTAGTGGAATTTAAGAAAGACTGAGTATGCAATAGAATAGATCAACCTTGAAACAGGTTCTTAGACAGAGACTAAGACGTCTGATGTATGCATAACAAACCAATCGAATTGAACGTGGCACAATCTGAAAAAATAATACCTAATGTGTAGGTTAGAGTACTATCTAATTTAATATTCCTCCTCGATGGCTATCTCACGATGTTCATGGGTGGTCTATCGGTTCTCTGGATAGTAGCTGCTGGTGTGGCTATAGCTGTTGGTACTACTGCAGTCGTTATGATTATTCTAAGGAGCGGTCTGTACACACAAGTTGCAAATGCAGACACTGTCGTCGCCACGGGCATAATTGGAATTGCAATAGGAATAGTTGCGCTGGTTACAAGTTATAATAATCCTCAGGTCAAAACCAACAAAAAAATCCTGAGGATCCTTGCTAACCTTAAGATGATAAACTCTGATGTTATCTCTAAAGATTGCGTAAAGAGAGATTACTTCTTGGAGCGTATTACTGCCAATATCTCTCTAGTTACCAAGGATCTTATAATATTAGAAAATCTTCTTCGAAAATATCTTGACAATTGTCTACCTAACAATTGGCAAACAGTAAGATATATTGCTGATCGATCAAGAAAGCAAATAGAAAAACTTGAACAAGAGGTATTATTAGACTTCGCTCAAATCATCGATTTAATTCAGAGTCGGAGTCTAGTTGATAGAAGCACGACAAACAAGCTTTATTTCAGCCTCCATTTATGCCACGAAATACTCCGAATAAATCCAGAATACGACCAAAATCTGATACGAGACTTAGGAAATGCTCTTAGATTACACATTGCAGAACTTGATAATATACTAGTTCTCCTCGAGCGAGAGAGAGAAAACTGACATCTTACAAGACCGTGAGTGTGTGTAGTCTCTCAATGAGTTCTTTCGTCGATAATCCATAAACTATCTGCTTATATCGTAGAAATGGATTGAAACAGAATGATTGCTGGCTATAGGCTTTGCTGGCGATTTCAATGTATGATTAACTTACATGGACCCTTGATTGGATAGGTATTATGAGTTTGCTAAGTCCGAAAGACGTTTCACCAAGTCTCGTACAGATATTGGCTTTTTAAGATAGCATTTAATCTCTTCCAAAAATGGAAAGGAACTATTGAACTCTCCGTGGGCTTCTTCAAAGGCAGTTAAAAAGCACACCTTAACTTTGTCATCGATACGCCTAATTTTATGATAAAGTTGAAATCCATTCATTCCAGGCATTCTAATATCGAGAATCATCAAATCATATAACCCAGGCTTGAACCTTGAAAGAGCCTCGACCGGGTCATTAAAGGTTCTCACAATAAACTGGTTATTTTCAAGGCCGATCTTAAAAATGGTCGTGATATCTCGCTCATCATCCACAATCATGACTCTGTATTTCTTGGCATGCAGAGGCGTTTGGATCACGTCTTGCCTTAAGTCATTTTCTGCGACCATGGTATATCGTGCATCGAACCTTCCCACAGCTAATTAATAAAGCAACTGGAAGGTCATTGTTCTTCTTTGACTATGTAATTTTTCAAGTGGGATCATGACGATCCCGTTTTTTCCACACTTCGTAGCAAGTAATTTCGGAGGATTCACAAAGCATCTGCGTCGGATGATGAGAAACTAATTAGGAACTTCCGATTTGTGCCCTATTGACTGCTCTTCGCAGGGGAGCAATCTGCCACCTCGCCATCTTTTTTGAACATCAGAAATCAGCAATGTACAATTGATATGGCTTTTTCTCAGCCAAATTATGATAGTTCCATTTGATTTGATCAAGGTTTGCCTTTGCAAATATCTGTTGCAAATCTTCGCTTAATTTGTCGTAGAGTGACTTGCCGATGACCATTTGGCTAGCCACTGCAACTGATTGCATTTTTGCTGCAAGATTCATGGTTGCACTGATAATATCGACATGAGATCTCTCGTGGTCTGAACCATAGCGGACTATTGTATGTTGTCCATAATCTGAAGTTACTTTAACTTCGATTCCCGCATGCCCCATTTGTAAAAGTAACGGATTTATTGCATTTCTTACTATTTGAATTATCGCCTGACCGCATATAACTATGTCATCAAGATTCTGGCTAGACGGGAAATATCCTATAGATGCGTCTCCTACAAATTTCAGCAAAAGCCCTCCAAAATGTTCAATGATATATGAAGCCTCCTGAGAAAATACAGTTACTATCTTTGAGAGAAAATCAGGCGCTAGCTCAGTACTCATTCTGGTAGAACCTACCAGATCGACATACATCACAGCAAAGTTTAATCTTTGAGAAGTATGTTTTCTTAAGAAGCCGTCTGATTTTGCAATAGCCAGATGATGATACTCGAAACCTTCAACTAAAGCTCTCTTAATCCTTATTTGACTTTCTTTAACGATATTGTTCCTATCAAACTGAGTGGCTCTGTGATGTCTCATTGAAAATCTCCTCTTCCTTTGGTATATTTACTGGTATATCAAGATCCTTGTGTAATCTATTATAGATTCAAAAATATGTATAGCAGCTGTCAATCTCTTCACCTTTAGGAATGTAACAAACCAGATCCTTTACTTACAGAACCGCCATCTTTAGATACACTTAAGGCAATAAATCTGAAAGCCACCAATTTGTTCTTAATCTTGCTGAAACCCTCAAAATCTGAATCTATAGAATACAGAAGAAAAAGGGACCCAATGATGATGTTGAGATAATAATACAAATAACAAAACAAGAGAGGTTCTCATGTCATTTGCGTTGAACAGGTTTTTCACTTGTAGCAAGCTGAGGGCCTTGTCATCGTCAGCCTCTGTAGTATTCCTGAGAGATACATTTGGCGCTTGGGTGGTTCAAAGGCAAAGTCAATTCTCTATCAAAAGGCATCTGAACGTAATATAAGCTTGGTAAGGGGACAGCCAGATGTTCAAAGCACAGCCTGCACCTTACAAGGGCCATACAAGAGGAGATCGCTGAGTTTTTAACAGACAAGATGGAAGACCCGTATTTTCTGAACGTTCTGTCTGTAGCATCTCGCTCAATGCATTGCAAACATATTCTTATTTTATAGTATACAGCACAGCAAACATCTCACAAGTTTCACACAAATTCAGACTGCAGCTGGAGAAAGTCTACAAGAAGACATGCTGACTAGAGAGATAAGATCGGGCAAGTAAAAATATGAGAGTGGATATACAGGTAAGTCTGTTTATCTACTGTTGTTAATGTGTCTCTCCTATTGAGTAGGTGCTGTTCCACCGCCACCTGCAGCACCGCCACCTGATCCCTCGCCTTCACCAGCAGTTGGTCCGCCGGCTGTTGTTGTCCCTGCACCACCATCACTACTTGCCGTTGTTCCTTCGCCACCTGCAGCACCGCCACCTGATCCCTCGCCTTCACCAGCAGTTGGTCCGCCGGCTGTTGTTGTCCCTGCTCCAGTCATAGTAGCATTGGTTGCATTACCTGCTCCAGTCATAGTAGCAT
>DAINRW010000026.1:0-12063 GCA_036741615.1 Nitrososphaera sp. | reverse complement strand
TATTCCACTCCTCTTAACATCTGGGCGATGTTTTTCCTTATTAAAGGTTTGAGTCGTTCGAGACGAGAATCAAGAGTATTGTCGTATGTCATAGTGCCATCAGATGATTTTATTCTTATACCTCCAAGCACATCGATGTGCTGGTCAGACACTCTTGCCTGTTGCACCTTACCTGCATCCTGCAATTCGGACACTGCTTTTCTAACAATTTCTGCGTCATTTTTGTTGCACTCTATGATAACTGTGTTAGATCCTCCAACAGCTGTTATGCTTTCTTCAACCATCTGCTTCAACAACTCCTTGTAGCTATCTGTGCTATTCGAGGCCTGCAGCTTTTTCTTGGCCTCTTCAAAGGCTTTGTTTACAGCATTTTCAATTGTCAGAAGCTCTTGGTTGCGGGATGCAAGTCTTGCCGATCCAATAATCTGACGCTTAAGGTTTTCAGCTTGCTTTTTCGCAGCCTCAACTATCCTTGTGCGCTCAGCATCTAGCTTGCCCCGAGAAGATTCAAGATTGTCAAGCGACTCTTGGTAAGCAGAATCTATTTGAGAAATCAGTTCAGCTTCCTTCTGAACTAAAACCTTATCAATCATATGTTCTAAAGTTGAACTTGAGCTCATCTAAACTGTTCCGCCTTCTCACGGAATTTTAACCTTTTGACGTAAAAGTACATCTAGCATGAAGCGATAGTTGTGTTGCAGGTCCTGCTAACAAGCTTGGCATCTAGGTTCTGGGCAAGAGATCTGATCCCCTTGATATGGCCTCCTTCCCAGTACATCTTGCCGCATATGGTACATTCGAAAAACTGTTTATGGCGCGATATAACCTTGTCAGGTAGATCAATAACAGTATGATCATTACTACCATGATCACTTTTGACCTGATCTAATGTCCTTTCCTCTAAGAGTCCGTTACATATAGAGCAGCGAGAGCCAATGCCATTGGTACCGACGGATGTTATTCCATTCTTAGTGAGAATATGTATCAAGTCTTCAAGCTCGTTTGCACCACCACCGCCACCCACCAACACACCCCGCGCGCCAACCTTGACTATTCGCTTGAACAACTCTTTGTCTGCAGTCAAGATCACTCGGTCCTGTTCAATTCCTGTCTTTAAAATTTCGTCGTCGGTTGCGTGTACAAGATATATTGTATCAAACCCAAAAATGCGAAGCTTGCGGGCGATATTTCCCAGCATCGCATCGGCAAGGAAAGATATACTACGCTCCTTCAGCACCAGATGATTCACCCCTACACACTTCGCAGATGAATGTACCGTCGACATACTGTAATAGGTCTGACCACTCCCCACATTGATCACAAAAGCCGGATACATTGCTTGCAGAGCGAGCTATGCCAAGCTCACCTCTAATGATGGTAGCTTTTTCAGATACTATTTCTACAAGATCAGGAGTCACCGCAATGACATCGGAAGAGGAAATAATACCAACAAGTCTGCTCTTATAGACAACGCCAAGACGCTTGATGTTGTGCTTTCGGAGTAGGCGAGCGGCTTCTGTAATACTGTCCTCGCTTTCTATAGTATAGAGCTCTTTCATTACATCCTTTGCCTTTATTTGGCTTGGCTTGGTATCATTGACTATTGCCTTAGAAACGATGTCCCAGTCTGTAACGATGCCAAGGGGTTTATCATTCTCTATAATGATTATGCTTCCAATGTTTTCCTCCTTCATCTTCTTTGCAATATTATAGATCGTATCATCAGGAGATGCAGAAACAACCGGGCTATTCATGATGTCTCGGACAAGCACTCTTGTAGTCATGTGTGCATCAGTATGTTCTCTGACCGGCTTTCTTACCACAAAAAATATTCGAATTTCTGCCTTTAATTACTTATCTGATTCTCATTTGAGAAGAAGTGAAGTTATATAAATAAGAGTGGAATTTTTACCATATTCCATTATTAAACATTCTTCTCTCTTCTTTTCATGCCAGCTACGCAGCATCATTGAAAATTTTGCTTATTTTGATATCTCCCACACCTCATTATATGCTGGATGTTTTTAGCCTACAGATTGCTTGCTTCTTTTTATCTTCTCATAAAAAACCTATTGTTGTTTATCACCCGCTTCTATAGCGACCGGTGGCGTTGATATAGCCTCTTGCAGTACATGCTGCTCACCCCTCGCAGTGAAAGATAATCGTGACTGACCCGTTGGCAATGCTCTTACAAATTCATCAAGGCTCATGTGTTTGACTGATTCTGCAATTTTGGTATTTTCGTTAGCAATTTTTATAAATTCTGACTTGACCTTCTTTGCAGCATTCATCGGGTCCATACCGCCTTGCAGGAGCACACCATAAAAGATCGAATATTTTTTTATTGCTTCTTCTGGTCCACAGAGAAGCGTTTCTCTATTGTTCAGATACATTATACCTATTGCAAGCCTTAACTCTACCCCTTTGAGGTAATTGCGTTTACCCTCTATGACAAACGAGCCCTTTGGTAAGAACTGACCTGTTGGTGCTCCCCTTTTCACCTGCTGTGGCAGAACCCAGTATGCATCAGCGCTAGAGAGCCCATCCTTCCATGCCCTACTAAATGAGATGGTAGCCTGTGCAACCTGATGTAAGGATGAATCAATTGTGCCTTCCTTAGTTGTTGCAAAAGCAGCAGCACTCTTTATAATAAAAAATGGTGATCCATGAACTTCAGCATGAAACACAATGTCATGCTCTGTCAAATGCTTGCGTATTAATGCAGAGTTGGATGAGGCATCACGGCCGCCAATTACCAGGAGTCCATCAGTAGTGATGAACCACCGGTAGCGCTCGTACCACTCCCGGGATACCTGCTCTTTTACAATGACTCTTTTATGAATGGCTGCAGTCTCGCTTCTTAGTTTTTCAATCTGTGCAATAATCTTGGCGCGTGCCTCTTCTATTGATGCATTGCCCCGCTCCATCTCTTTTGCTCTTTCGAAAAGCATCGAGCCTGCTTTGGCAAGGTTTTGCTGCATCTTAACTTGCTCGCCTGATACTTCAATGTATGTGACCCCCTTTTCAGTGACAAAGGATGCAGAGTTAGCTGCAAGCACGTCATCTATGCTTTCATTTCCATGATATGAAAGCCTCATTAATTCGCCAGCTAGCTTGCGTATGGCAGCCGCTTTTTGGAGTACAGTTTCTTTCGCTTTGTTTTGCTCTTCTAGGTCATGCTCAAGTACTGAGATCTGCTTATCTAGTTCAATTGTCCTGCTGTTACGTCCTATGTCCATGATTTCGCTGCTCAGTACTTCGTCAACTGCATCCATATACGACGCAACTTTTTTGATCGTGTTATTATTAGTCGTCATCATCTTTGCAGCAGCTGCAGCTGCTTCTTGTGTTATTATTGGCAGTGCTTCTTGAGGCTTGTTATTTATCACGACTACAATCGGCTCATGTTTCTTCCCACTCATACTTACGTCATTTACAATCTCCTTGACAGTATTGTAGATTTTGATTACTTCGTCATCAGATAATTCGCCAGCATTTTTGTCGACTTTAATGCCTGCGCGATTGATAACTTCTTCGACAAATTTCTTTGGCATAGAGATGTTGCGGCCTATCCATCTTAGTACATCAAGGTTCTTTGCTCCATCTCTCAGAGAGAGCATCTGTTCAAGTGTAATATTGAAGACATCAACACCTCTTGTTGGAGGATAGGCGTAGCGCAGGCCGACGCTAAGAGTTCTATGCCGTACTCGTATGGGATTGAGTATTCCAATTATCTGCATACTTTCGTTGCAAATAATGAGGTTACCAGCACCAAAGAACTCGCCTATGACTATTCTTATCTTTCCATCAGGATGTCTAAATTTTAATGATATAATGCGTTCACTTCCCACCTGCTCTATTAATTCTAGCTTTGCGCGCTCAAGCTCTTTCTGAGCGATATTCTCAATGCTGTTGTCCTCTTCTACAGGTTTGAACTTTAGCCTCGTGATCCAGATGCCTCTTGTCGATAGGACAATCATGACATCTTCTTGCATGGGGTGGTGAAGTCTGAGAAAGAGGGAATTCTTTGTTATAGCATTGATGCTGCTTACATAATATTCCGAAGAGGCATCAATTACTCTGTTTCTAATTTCATTGACCAAGTATCGTAACTCGATGCTGGAAAGCTCCATGCCGAAAATAGTAATTACATGCCACAATATTAAAGAACGGAAAATATTTGCGAAATCAAGCTTACTCTTTTAGCACTAGTAATGTTATTTATCTATCACCATGCCCTACGAAGAGCATAAATTCTTGGTATGGTATCACAATACATAGCCGCAAGGCATTTTACTGGCTCTAATTTAACCACAAAATGCGATATTGGACATATTTGAAAGGCTCTACTACATGCGTGCTCTGGTGGGCGTGGCCGCAGGCATCGTCGCCGGCATTGTCATACCAGGGGAGTTTGACCAATACACATCAATAGGCATTGCCATATTAGTCGGAGTAGTATTCTATTTTACGTCGCTTGGAATTGGCAGACGAATAGCCAAGAATGTGCCAAAAGACAAGCGTAAAAAAGTAGCAACTGAGGGAATTATGCCATTTATCTTTCTACTGTTGACATTCATGATAATAGTCTATACGGCGCTCCACCAGTCCTCCATTGTAAGTTAAATACAACTAGCGTTTATCAGTTACAGAAAAGTTGCTAGTATGGGACTACCGCACCCCTGGCATACCTGACGAGCTTTTCGAAAGGACAGAGGAAGTGCCAATAACAAAGGAGGACATACGTGCAATAGCGATAAGCAAGCTACGTCTCAAAGAGGGGTATTCAGCAATAGATGTTGGCTGCGGTAGCGGAAGCATTACAGTGGAATTATGTCTGCAGACAAAAGGCAAAATATATGCCATTGATTTTGACAAAAAAGCAGTCGAGCTGACCAAAAAGAACCTACAGAAATTTGGAGTTAAGGCCGAAGAAGTCATACTAGGCAAGGCTCAGGATATCCTGCCAAAACTATTGGAGGTCGATGCTATAATGGTGGGTGGCACATGGGGCGACACAAGGCAGGTAATCGAACTTGCAGTAGATAGGCTGAAAAAGGGAGGCAGGATTGTTATTGATACTATAGTTATTGAGACCCTATATCGGGCGCTTACAACAATTAATGATCTAGAATTGAAGGAAATAGACATCACCCAGGTTATAATATCCAAAGCCCGCAAGGTCACAACGGGTACAATGATGCTTGCAAGAAATCCTGTGATGATATTATCGGCCACCAAAAATTGAGACCAGACTTGTGTTATGGTTTTCTCTCTAATTCAAAATTCCCCGATTCAGCTAATATGCTACGACCAGTAACAGACAAAATATTGATATTACTTCTACTACTATGAACCTGTATAAGAGGGAGAGCTCTTTGTAGGCTCGAAAGGAACTGAAGTTGTACTTTGCTTTGATTCCTTGGGTGTGTTTCTGCTTGTTTTGTAAAATGTTCCTTTGTTGCGGAAAAAGCCTCGGAGCGATCCTACTACAAATGCAGGGGTCGTGATAACATACAATGCTAGCAAGCTCAATGCATCTTTGATATCATACCTTCTTACGGGTTGACAAATCTTTGTTGCCCACATGATACGTGCTATAGATATAGCCAGATTTGCTGCCTGCAAGGATAAAGATATTCCGAATAGATTCATCAATTCTTGGTTGTTGTTGTTGTAACTACCCAATAGGAACATAAGGATTAAGAGTATATCGAGAATTCCAATGCCTAAAACAAAAATGAACTTTGCATACTGCAGGCCGTTTAAAAATAATTCCAATTTTTCAAAATGTGAGAGCATCTTGCTTTGTATTATACATCTAATCTTTCTTCTTAAGCCTCTGGTATGGCCTTCACTAACCCTCATCCTTTGCCTAAAGTAAGCTAAAAGATCAGTAGATGCTTCGCAGAAAGAAACTAATCCTTTGTCAAATACTATTTGTGGTTTGAAAGATGCCATATCAGAGTTAGAAAAGATCTTCTTCCCGGAAGGAGGATTGCGAGGGGGTTGAGTAGTAGTGCTGTCCGAAGTCACCATCACATCTGTTGGTGATGATAATAAGGGCAAGTGTGAGGAGCAGCAATACACATCTAGTGTTAACTCCCAATCCTCGGAAAGATCGGTGGAGAATTTGACAGATTTGATTATGTCTGCCCTTATCATGAAAAGGCTGCCGGTTATCTGCACTGGCAGATCTAAGAGGTCTTTTGCAGCAAATTCGATCATATTTCTTTGTGAAAGTCTAAAATCGATGGCCCGGGATATCCAATTACCTGACTCTCGCTTAATCGCCCATTCATCATCCCCAGCTTCTAAATTGCTCTTGGGTATTGGGAAGCCCTGTATTGCTACTATGGAAATTCCTTTCTCGTTGTAGAAGTATTGTTCCTCTATGAACAGCGATACAAGTCTTTCCAGAGTATCTGCTAACAAGATATTGTCTGCATCAACCACCAATACATTTGATGTTCTCTTGTCCATTGCATCAAGGGCAATATTTAATGCCCCTCCCTTCCATCCCGTCCTGTTTTCTCTGTGAATTACTTTAAGATTATGCAGATCGGGCAACCTAGTCTGTATTTTGTGATATGTGTCGTCAGTAGAATCATCTACTATTATAATTTCGAGTCTATCATTAGGATAGCTGAGCGCAACAAAGGAGTTCAGCAGCCTATCGATAACAAGAGACTCATTGTGTGTTGCCACAAATATTGAAATGAATGGATATTCCTCATTGATTTGCTCATCAGAGGCTCCAGCAGTAACAGTCTCAATATCCTTGTGGGTATAGGCAATAACTTCATGTTTACGAATTGAGACCACCTTGCAACCCGTCGATGGTGGAGTGGCATCAACCTGTCGTATATTTTGAGGGGTATTAGTTCTCCTTGCTTCTGTGACCTTATAGATAAATATAGCAGATCTTATAGAGTATATTGAAAGGCATAGTATGAAAATCATAGAGAGCCATGTTAAAGCATCAAGAATCAAGACTTACCAATAAAACAGTACATATAAAACTATAATTGGTGCGCCAGAAAATTCTGCGTTGGAATTTAAGTGAATTCTAGCATAAAAATGAATTGTATAAAGCAACTAATTTGATGTTCAGTTTGATCATATAAGGTAATCTTCCTAGTGGATCTATAGAGTCTGATAAATACAAATATCCTCCTTTTACTCTTTAGGATATGTCTAAAAAAATCAAGGTTGCACTAGCAGGTATTGGAAACTGTGCTTCTGCATTGATACAGGGTACAAAGTATTATAACGCAAGCGGTAACGGTAAGTCAGGTGATTCAATTGGACTTACTGCATTTGAATTGGGAGGATACGAACCAAAAGACATTGAATTTGTAGCTGCATTTGATGTTGTTGATTCAAAGGTAGGAAAAGATCTCTCTGAGGCAATTTTTGCACAACCAAACAATACGGTGAAGATAGCTGACGTGGAGAAGTCGAATGTAATTGTTGAAAAAGGAGAAGTTTTAGACGGTTTGGGAAACCACTATCGAGAAAAGGTACAAGTCTCTGACAAACCTCCAGCAAACGTGGCTAAGATCCTAAAAGATACAGGCGCCGAAATTCTTCTCAATTATCTACCTGTTGGAAGCAGACAAGCAACAAGATACTATGCTGAAGCCTGCCTTGATGCAGGCTGCGCTTTTATTAACGCAATTCCTGTTTTTATAGCGTCAACCCCAAAATGGCAGCAAGCATTTGAAGACCGCAAATTACCCTGTGCTGGTGACGACGTTATGAGCCAGCTTGGCGCCACTGTGGTTCATAAAACACTGGTAAAGCTCTTTGTAGATCGTGGAGTAGCGGTAGATCAGACCTATCAGCTAAACATTGGAGGTGACATGGACTTTTACAATATGCTCGATGACGATAGGCTGGAGGACAAGAGAGTAAGCAAGACAAGTGCGGTAGCTGCAATGGCACCTTATCAAATCCCTATGAGAATTGGACCATCAGATTTCGTGCAGTTCTTGGATAACGACAAGATATGCTATATATCTATGAAAGGGAGGTATTTTGGCAACATCCCTGTTGAGCTTGACCTTAAACTAAAAGTGGTTGACGCATACAATAGCGCTGGTGTAATGATAGACGCAGCGAGGGCAACCAAGATTGCTCTCGACAGAGGCATTTCTGGACCACTTGACAGCATATCGGCTTACTGCTTTAAGCATCCACCAGTGCAATTGCCTTATTCTGTTGCCAAGTCAAACTTCTTAGAATTTGTTGAAGGCAAAAGGGAACGATAAGACTGCATCCTTCCCATTTTCTCTTTGGGCTACTATTAGTCTTTTTTGTCTTGGGGTTTTTGATAATGTCGTTCCTTAGATATTCGGTCGCATCAAGAACCAAACATCAGATATTTTTGTTCGGTAGATATAAAAGCAATTTTGACAGCAGGGCTTACTACTGCAAAAATAGAAAAAGACTTCCTCCTCCTCCAAAGAGAATAGGTCATTATCGATATTGTAATGGCAAGCATTTTTCAAATACTCGATGCTAACAATTTTTTACTAAAAGGATATGAATTGGTCTCGACAACGTATAATTAGCTCATGCGAAAAATTAATCAGATAGCTACCCTTGGTGCATATTAAAAAGCTCGAAGTCTATGGCTTCAAGTCATTTGGTTTCAAAAACACTGTAGTGCATTTTGAGAAAGGATTAGTTGCTATAACTGGTCCAAATGGCTCAGGCAAGTCCAATATTCTTGATGCCATCATGTTTGCAATAGGCGAGAATAGTCCCAAAAGCCTAAGGGTAGACAAGTTCCAATCGCTTTTCCATGACGGCCAGAACAGCAATCACCGCCTTATCCGCGTTAGCCTCACATTTGACAACACGGACAGAGGTATACCTATCGACTCTGATACTGTCACTTTGACACGCGGAATTGAGGGTCAGAGTGGTGAGAGTCAGTATTGGCTTGATGACAAGAAGGTAACCAAGACTACCATAATGGAACTCCTTGAAGTAGTGTTAGCAGCTCCAAACAAACTAAACATTGTACAGCAAGGCATGATCACAAGAATCTCTGAACTAAATTCCGAGGAGCGTAGAAAGATAATAGAAGATATAGTCGGCCTCTCCTACTTTGATGAAAAGAAAGCAGAGGCTCTTAAGCAGCTAGATGAGGCGGATAGGAGGCTTGAGATTGCATTCGCAAGGATGGGCGAGGTCAGAAAGCGCATAGATGAGCTTGAAACAGAGAGGAATGAACAGCTGAGATATGACCACCTTAGCACGGAGCTCAGGAGGCTCAAGGCGGTGCAAATATCAAATACGATACGAAGCATGAAATACAAGCTCGCTACAAGCACCCAGATCCTTGAATCAAACAACCTAAAGTCATCAGGCCTCTCAAAATTAATCGAAGAGGCGCAGATAGAGATTGAAAAACTGGACGAAGAAAAGTCAAGGTTTATTCAACAGGTTGACGCCGCTAACCGAGCTAAGGCTCAAGTTGCAATGAGAATATCAGGGATTGTTCATGACTCAGAGCGTACAAAAGCTATGTTGAGCGAGTTTGAGCGTCGTATGGCGGAAATTGAAAGGAGACTTCCTTCCTTGCAAGCCAGCAAGCAAGCTGCACTTCACGGGCTAGAGAATACGCATTCTGAGACTGATGGAATGAAGAGAGAAATTGACCAAAAGGAGGCAAGCATGAAAGATCTTAAGATTAAGCTTGCTACGATTGAGGATGAAATTGAAAAGCTAACGGATAATGTTGCCAAATATAGTGGTTTCCGAGCGAGATTGGAAAAGAGGCTTACACGGATGACATCATTAAAGGGTCAAATCGAACTTGCCGGCGCCAGACTCGAAGAAAAAATCAAGACCATCAATTACAAGAAGGACTCGAATCGTTCAACTATAAATGTGCTCCAAGCAGAAATTTTGACTACAAAAAGTCGTATAGCGCAACTTGAAAGATCACTTGAGTTGGATGGAGCAAAACTACATAATGCTACCAAGGTTGGGTCTGAACTTGCAGAGACAAAGTCGAAACTAGAAAAGGAGGTTGCTGGTTCTGCAGACCTCTTAGTGCGTGCAGAGAATCTTGTGAACAAGTTTGAAGAACGGGCCAATATAGCCAAAAATTCCATGAATGAAGATCTTGCCATTGCAGAACTAATGAAGGAAAAAGATAAGTTCAGCATTTGCGGTCTTGTTTATGACTTATTGAGATGGGACAGGTACTACGAGCGGCCTGTCCTTGCAGCAGGCTCAGAATGGATGAAAGCCTTTGTAGTAAATGACATAAAGTCTATGATAACGATAGCTGCCTACGCCAAAGAGCGAAAGCTTCCACGTCTTAGGATAATACCGCTTGACGTCATCGGGCGAATCAAGGAAAAGAAGCACATGCCTCGTGATCAGCCCAATGTTATTGGGAGGCTGTCAGAGTTTGTGCAGTCCGATTATGAGAAATTGCCAGCATTTCTTTTCTCAGACATACTGCTTGTAAGAAATTCCTCTACCGCCTTCATGTTATCAAAGAAGGGACATAGGAGCGTGTCAATTGATGGTGAGCTCTTCGAGCCAGCGGGGGGTTCAATGTCGGTGGACTTTGGAGGAAGAATAAACGATATGACTAAGGCAATAGCTTTTGGCGAATCTGTGGCAAATTTACGTATAATGATAACAAAGCTCTCCAAGCTTATTGAGGAGAAAAATACGGAGCTATATGATATCTCAAACCGCATAATTGATAGAGAATCAGAGAAAGTTGAACTTGAGCTTTTTATTAAAGATGTACAAAGAAGCATTTCCAAAGAAAAAGAATCTTTAGAAGCAAAAGAAAGGTCTGTCTCACAGCTAGTATTAGATAATCAAGTCCTCCAGTCAGAAGTCGACGTATATTCTACAGAGATTCAGAAGTATTCAAGGAGACTTGCCCTTCTTTCGCCTGCCATGGAAAAGATATCTTTGAGGCTACAGAGCATAAGTGAAGAGCCGTCAAGCAAAAATAAACTTGCTGAAAAGAACATGTCCCGCACCGATATTGTAAAATCAATAGACGGTGCCAATATCGAGCTTGGCCATATACTATCAATACTTAGAGGGCTTGAAGCCAAGTTGGAACTTGATATGCAGCACCTGGCAGGTATGAATCAAGAGAATGAACGCCTGTCCCTTGAACTAAAAGAACGCAAACTCCAGATACAGGAGACATACAGGAAGTCGCAATCACTTGAAGCAGAACTCAAAGGACTCAGGGATCAAGAGCAGCAGATAATTGCTTCTTCAGGTAACGCCTATAGCGTACTGCAAGAATATGAGCGCAAGATAAAAGCACTGTCAGAGAGCGATCGCAAAATGTCAAAGGAATACAACTTAATAGAGCGCGAGTCGGCACTTCTTCGAAAAGATATTTCAGATTTAACTGCAGAAGAATCTCGCCAGATGAACAATCTCCACACGCTTGGCTACAGGAATCTTCTTGACGAGATGGATGTTGAAACCGCAATCAAAGAGTTAACTGATGAGCACGAAGAAGTCAAGTTAAGGATTAACCTCCGCGCAGATGAGGCATATGTACAGGTAATGGACGGATACCGCAGTATGTCAACTAGGCGCAACCAGCTTGAAAGCGAGCATAATTCCATCGTTGCCTTCATAGAACAAATAGTAAGAGAAAAAGAGAAGGTTTTCATGGAGGCGTTTCAGAAAGTTGACAGCGATATACGCTTGACGTTTGAGAAAATGGCAGGAGGCTCGGCATGGCTTGAGATCGAGAACCGCGAGGATATTTTCTCAAGTGGTGTCATGTTATTAGTGCAGTTCCCAGGTAAGGCTGTGCCACGCGAGTCAACTACCCTGTCTGGTGGCGAAAAAACGATTGCTGCGACGGTATTCTTGCTTGCCCTCCAGTCACTCAAACCGTCGCCATTTTATCTGATGGACGAAGTTGATGCGCATCTTGATGCTGAGAACACCGACAGACTGTCAAAGGTACTGCTTGAGCGCTCAAAGGATAGCCAGATAGTCATGGTCACGCTGAAGGATTCTACTGTGGCCAAAGCTGCTCTTATCTAT
>DAINRW010000025.1:0-12207 GCA_036741615.1 Nitrososphaera sp. | reverse complement strand
TACTATTCAAGGATCAGAAATCTAATGTAATCGTACGAATAGAAAATTTCTTTATGAACCAGCGTTGCGACATTATACTGAGTAAGGCCATCGCAATTGACCAAAAAACACAATCATTCTTTATCGTGGTGACGAATAGGGAAAATAAGATTACCATTAGGCTGGACCCAACAACCGATCCAGAAAAAACACATGGAGTAAAGATAGCCATTGCATTAATGGCAAAAAGGATACAGGATATTGAAAAAACATCCGATCTCTATGTTTCAAAGACAAACATTCAAGAATTCATAGACAGACTGCAAGAGCTTACGTAAGACAGGGAATTTATTAAAGAAGGTTTTTCGCGGAATTCAGATAAATGGAGTCGTAATGTGATGAGGATAATATGAATAAGAAGATGGAAAGTTGCCTCAAAGGCGAAGAGCTTAATTAAGACGGTGAATGAATAATTTGCTGAAATGTCAGCAGCAACACCAACTGCGTTCTTGGTATTTTATAGATTTAAGGCGATGAGCGATCAAGAAGCACAGAAATCAAGCGCCGAATGGAATGATCTGAAAAAGAGCTTGCCATCCGATGTACGGTTGGCAGGAGAATACAACCATGCATGGGGTACTGAATATAATGGATTCTTACTGTTTGAAGCAGACAACACCAATTCATTTTTGGACTGGTGGTCTAGCTTTAAAGACAAGATCAGGTGGTATGTAGACCAAACTCATACAATTGTGGCAAGAAGACGATCCTGAACGTTTCGATGAACTCTTTACATCTTCTTCTTTTTTGTAACGATTTTCTTGCTAAAGAAAAAAACAAATGAACAAATCGGATGGAAGAAAACGTAGTTATACCTCTCTTAAATCTGCAAAATACCGTCTATTGAAGAGACAACTATTACACCAGCGCTTGACGAGCCACTATTTGCTGCTACGGCAGATCTTATAGTAGTTATAACATCTTCGACTCTGTGTTCGTCTACTATTGTAACAATTGTCTTCCTATCAGAATAAGCCATTTTCGAGCTGCCAACACCTCGTCCATAGGAGATTGTATATTTTTGACCCTTGCCCTTGCCTTTTGAATCATAGTATGTCGCTGCCAACTTTAATGATCCTATAGCAGTTAACACCGCATCAAGTTTTTCTGAGCTGATAATTGCTTCAATTCTCTTCTTGCGAGTAATAACATGTTCTTCTTTCCCTCTTCCTCGTGCTGAAGCAGAAGATGATGTTGTTGTTGTTGCTCCCTCACCAATTTCAAATGGTAATGAGGAGGACTCAACTTTCTTTTCATTTTCTTTATTGCTGCTCTTGGCATCTTTGGCTGTCATATTGCTATTTTCTACTGGCTAACTTATTTCATTTAACCAAAAACAAATTCAATGACGCATGTATTAAAGATTTAGTAGAAATAGAGCAATACTGGAACTGCCTATTATTAGAAGATTTTTTTGTCATGTGATATTCCACTTCATATTTAATTTACGTTAAACTAGTCTAAGCGTTAATCGTCTGTAAGGATCTCTGTATATTTCGTAAAGACTAATATTCTCAGGCGGTGCAAATTTTAAAGGGGAGCCTTCCTATTCCTTGATTCTTCGCGTCCTGTTAACACTAGTAATATCAATAGTTTTAATTTTCCTTATATTGTCCACTACTACAACGCTATTGTTGCGGCAACCGGTGCTTGCTTTGGATCTTTACGATAACTTCGAGGGTCCTCCATACACGATAAGAGATAATCAAACATCTCCAAATGGCAAGTGGTTTAACAAATACAATGGTTTTGGATCATCTGGCACTGTTATTGTGGCGCCCTTAACCACAATTGCTACTAATAATCATACAGTCTTTTTTGAGGAGCCAAAATCTTCTGCAAATCCTAATGAAACTCATGCCGCATTGACTCTAACAACTCAGACCTACGAAGATGTGGAAATGCAACTAAGAGTCAAGACAAACGAGCAATTGAGGCAAAACTCTACCCCAAATCCATGGGAGGTGGCTTGGATCATGTGGCGCTTTCAAGATGATTGGCACCATTATTACTTTATCTTCAAACCCAATGGAGTTGAACTTGGTAAGAAGCAGAACGAAAATCAGGCAGAAGAACAGATATTCTTGTATACTGCAAACGAGCCGCAACTGAAAATAAATGAGTGGAACACTTGGCATATCAAAATGTCCGGCAGCCACATCGAAATATGGTTGAAAATGGCAGACGGATCATGGCAAAAAGTTGTTGACTATCATGACAACGCTCCTATATTGGGTCCCGGTAACATTGGACTGTATACGGAGGATGCGCATGTGCAGTTTGACGATGTCTATTTAGCCCCGATAATTTCCTGATTGATTGAATAATCTGGCCCTTTAACACACGCTGTAATGCCGCAATCAAATTGGAAGGCATACCAGGAAGATCCAATTTTCAAAAGCGGATGTGTTCCTTATAGATGACCCTTAGCGATTCTATAGTTTATCGTCCTGATAATAACATATAGACCGGGCCCTTTGAGTGTAATAAACAGATATAATTCAACAAATATAATTCACATAGATACCAAACTATCTCTGCAGAAGAGGATAGAAACTGGAGATAGAGAATATACGGATCTTTTGAGAAGTGTGTGTTGCTGTCTATTGATCTCTATTACAACCTAAATTGCTTTCATCTCATCTTGCGATGATGACATATTATACAAACAAGCCTTTCAATATTGTTCTTCATTTTTTTTTCCTTCTTCATTTTTTCTTAATATAATATTGGTGGTCACCATTGACGAATTAGATGCTAACATCTCATCTCCATTGTCAAGCAAAAGTCTGGTGTAAAGAAGCCCAATATCGGTAACTCTTCCATCTCCGTTGAATACTTTGATTCTATCACCAATTCTAAATGGTCGAGTTATTGCAAGATATATCCCTGCAATAACGTTTCCAATCAAATTTGAGGCAGCAAAACCAATTACAAGTCCAGATATAGTACTAAGTGATGCTGCTATGACCGGGTCTTGGCTCAGATAGGAAATTACAACTGCGATTACAATTATTGCGCCGGCAATTCTGATGAGACTTTTAATAGATTTGGCTGTCTGCTCGGAGTATGAAATCGATAAACTGTAGGAGATCTTGCTGATTGTGTGTATTGCAAGGAAACCCACTAGGGCCACCTCGCCCACTTGAAGATATCTCAGATATAAAGCTGGAACAATAGGATTTAGTAGGTAAGTGGTAGCTGCCAACATGACGGTAAGAGATGCAGCAAGAATGACTGACCATCCTATTGCTAACTTCTTGGCTTTTTTTTCTATGCTAACTCCTTCTCCTCTTGCTGCCGGCTTGAGCTTTGCTCATTAATATAATAACTGTCAGAAGGTCCTCCCTGTTCTAAAAACAGGTGTTTTTCGTATTCATATGTAACTAAGAGCATAAACTGGATAGAAGTTCAGAAAATAGATTAGGGTCCTCCACCCAGTGCAAATTTTGCTAATTCCTTAATGGTTAGGTTCAGAGTAACTTCTGCTCCGTCAAATCCCTCAACCTGTTCTTTTGGTATGATATACTGTCCTCTTGAACCCGTAGTTTCTATTTGAAGCGAATCTTTCATATGAGCAACTATGTTGCCTATTGGCTCGCCTTCTTTGGACCTAACATTCTTGTTCACAACTTTGTCCCAATCTATTACTGGTGGTGGTTGTTGTTTACCTTCTCCCATTGTATTGCCCTTAGCTCATAAGTGATTTTAGACTTACGAATGAACCTTACAGAAGACCAGACAAGTGTGTCAATATCATCTTTTGCCCCTCTCAATCTCTCTCTTTACGTGGTGAAGTCGAAAAGTCATGTATGCTCAGAGTCCATAGGAGTCTATCATGCTTACCCAACTTACAGGTTTGTTTACTCGCCGACTATGATCTCTCTTATCGAACTGGTGATATTATCAAATACGTCAATAGCTTCTTCTGTAAATGTTCCTCCTACTTCTGTAGCTCTAGTTTCAATAGCAGACTGTGCCTGCGTAGCATTTACACCAAGTTCTGCTAACTCTTGTTCAATTTTTTCCTGTATACTACGTGGAGTTGGAAGGGATATTGTAAAGCCATCATCCTTTGAGAGCATATTTACTGTGCCATATATTGGCTGGTCATGAAAATGACGATCTATATCTTCAGAATTGATATCGATCATCAGAACCGTTCCATTCATAATTGATAGTGTTGTATCAGCTTGTGGCCATGCCAGTTCATCATTAAAGTATACATCTGCCTTGCCTATTATGGTCGTAGTATTTGTGTTTGAATTAAATGCTGCTGATATATCACTAGCATTTGTTAGAGGCATAAAATTGGTTATTCTATGACTATGAAGCATTGTACCATTTGTAGTGACCTTGATAAACTCTACATCAAATGTGGTGGTATTGTTATTATCGCTGTTGTCGGTGGGGTTAGATACCAAAATCCAATCTCCACTCAAAATCCATGCCACATCTCTAGCCATGGAGTATCGCATCGCTTGAGAGGCAACAGAATCATTTACAGCGGATGGGGTGTTGTCATTGTTCATCATTTGCGACATATTCATAGAACTGTTCATAGCATCGTTATTCATGCCAGCCATCGTAGGCATCAGCATACTGTTTATCCTTCCAGTTAAAATGAAGAATGATCCGTTTATCGGCGACGAGTTCGTATCACTGGCCTGAGGAGAAGAGTTCGCGTCTGGTATGTTCATCTCTTGGGAAAACGCCTTTGTAAATGGAAAAGATGTAAAAAATGAAACGTTGGAGTTTGCCGCAGCCCCTGTCATTAATAGGAAGATAAAAGCAATTGTTACAGGTTTGCCAGGAAGCATATCGAATCTATTTCTAGAGTTTCCTACCGACCATAATAAAGAGCTTGTCGCCAGTTTCCTTGATTCCTGTGTAAAACAGGAAAATATTTCATTAAACACAAAGCGGATTTACTTGGTAGCCCTTGCTTATTTTGCAAGAGAGGTAAAAAAACCGCTGGAAGCTGTCTCTAATGCTGACTGACCTTAAGACCTATTTGGGTAGCATGCAAAAGAATCAAGCAGAAGACCCAGACGAGTCATGTATAAACACTCAGAGAGCCAGGGGTTTACCCGTCATAAATTTCTACAAATGACTGGCCTATCCTGACCTGACACCGCAGGAACGCAAAACTTTACCCCAGGACAGATTTTGGCGCGTGGCGGGATAGACAACAAGGACGAGATATGAGAAAAGACGATTAGGGTCAGAAAATGGACTTATGGCCAGCTACGCGACATCTGCAAGATGGGGATGGACTTCGATGACGCTATAACGAAGCTGATTAAGGAGTACAAGGAGCGCCACAAATAAGAATAATGATGATGATGTTGGAATAACAAAATGACAACTTCGGATATATGGGTCGACACAAAAACGTTTTACACGCGTGTTGATGCCCAGACAGATAATAACCTGATTGGGCGCCTCAAAGATATGGATGAAGAGATATCGGAGTTCATATACCAGAACCACGGCAGGACGCCGGACACAAAGGTCACCGTAACTACTGCTATGGGTGAAGGATTGTACGCCGTCACGGTTGTGATCACGAGCCCGGATTATGAAGAAGAATATGAGGAAGAAGAAGAGGAAGAAGAAAAAAAATGATGACTTTGAAGCATTTGATCGTGATAGCCGCTACTTGATCAGTGCTGTCATCAATCTTGCTCAAGCTTGCGTTGTAGCCATCGTTTAGTGCATACGGGGGCATTTATGATACCTTTCACAGATCGTTATCTCGACAGGATTGGGATGGCGACGGGGTAGTAATACTAGACGGATAGAACAATACCTTCATTTCGAATTGCGTTTGGGATAGAGCAGGCGGAATGGAAACCATTCCACAATGCTTTGGATAATTAGGCAGAAAACAGAAGAGATGAAGGAGAAAAGAAGAAGTAGTCTAGTACCGAAAGGCGGGGCAGTTGCGAAATGATAATTTGCAGAAATGATCCCTTTTTAAGTTACAATGGGTCATAAACTCTCAAGAATAATAACAATGAACCAAGAAGAAACACCATTTGAAATCATTATAAATGGAGTAATAGGTTGGGATGAACGCACGATTACCACCAATCAACCCATGCAGCCTGAAATAGGGAAACTTTCCAAAGAAAAAACAAATTTGCCAAAAATTTCGCGTGCGACTTTAAAAAACAATAACAAAGGTGAGAGTTATCTCACAAATATCCAAATAGGAAACATTCGTCAGAGCCACGGGTCGAGAACCACCACTTATGAATACATAAAGACTGCACCATGACTGACTTGCACTAACAAAACTATGCTGTTAATGGAGGCGTACTAGCCTCAAGCCTTTCCTAGTTTCTGCTCATCGATACCAAAACGCTATAATTTTTCCGCCATAATATTAGACTTGGCATTTCGATTTAAAATATTTCGAGGCCCTACCTCTATGAGTATGAGGCATTTATGATACCTCGTGGTCACGATCTTAGCACTCATTGAGGATTGGAATAGCGGCAATACTGGATGGGCAGGACAGTCCATCATTTACAATTATACTTGCAGCGGAAATAGCAGAATGGAAACCCTTTCGCAATGCATTAGATAAGAAAGAAAGGAGTTTGATGATGTGTTTGATGTACCCAAGCTCTCCATCACAGCATGCTCTAATTCTGTTCAGTTGGTGTCGCTTCATCCTATCGTTATGTCGATACTCTTCCATCATTACAAATAGCTGAAGGAATGCATACAGAAGTTGAGCGTTAAATTATTCTTCTTCTCCTTCTCCTCTGTTTATCCACATTTATAGCCGTGGTTGCTGTTGTCGTTGTTCCTTAATCATGTCACCTATCTGATTGTAGGTGTCAAGAAAACTCAGACCTTTTTCAGTAGTCTTGAATGTTTGAGTATCTTCATCGTAGCGAATTAAGTCCTTCTCAGTTAGAACACCTAGATACTCTTTCATTTGGGCGTAGCTGAGAAATGTCTTGTATGTCAGCTTGCTCCTTGTAGCATTGCCGCCATTTGCAGCCTTTAGAATATCACCCATTATCTCAATTCTGCTTCTGTTTCTCATGCCACTGTTTGCTTGCTCAGTCGACGAACAGGACAGCGGTAAATAACGTTATAACGGAAATTGGTGAAAAATCATAAAAAGTCCATAGAAACAATAATGAAGAATGATTCTTCTTCATCTACCTTCTTCTATCTGCGTCGAGATTGTATACCTACAGTGTAAACTTTTTAACTGACAACTAGGCTCGATGCATTTGCATTCATGCATGGCCCTATTTGGCTTGAAAATCCAATAGTCTCTTTTGTGCTGTTAGCTATGGGATCTTACCTGCTCTATAGAGCATTAATTATCGAGAAACATCATCGTGAGCCTCAATATAGTAATAGTCATTACAGCGTAGAAAAGAGGCTTTTTGGGTATAAGATAATCGATACGAGCAGAGGATGGCTATTTTTTACGTCTTTTTTAGCGTTAGTTGCACTTGGTGCTCACTTTCTTGCAGAGTATACCTTTCATTTATATGATATAACGCCGATTGACCGTTTCACACACGGACTTTCAGGAATGGCGCTTACTGCAATTGTTTTAAATCTCTACTTGACAAGAAATAAAAAATACTATTATAGTGTCAGCATAGCTGCCTCTTGGATTGCATTTGTTCTATGGGAGGTATACGAATGGATTTATGCGACATATAGTGGGCCGAGTGGTTTTATACAAACAGAGCCATGGGACATGGCCATAGACCTATGGGTAGATTCTCTTGGAGCCCTGGCAATCTGCTTCCTCTGTGATGAATTTACAGAGGGCTAAAAGCGATTGATATCAATTTCGTAAGATACATGAATTGCTGAAGCATTAGATAATATACATACACTTCCAGTCCATATCCATGTGCCATTAAGCATACTTTGGCATTGGATATATCTTGTCATCTTTCCTATACTTCTTCCAACAATCTTCATGAAAGAACATTAGAATATCCAACCATGGAATATCCATATTTATACCACAGTAATCACAAATCCTGCCTTTATCCGGATTCCATAATAGATCAGCTCTCCAGTCTTCTCGATTGTCCATTATCTCTTTTTGCCTTTTTCTATTATTATTACGCAGAAGGTGTAATTTATCAGGCTTGACTAATAATAAGACCAAACAGTAAGAAAAGGGTCTAAACGAGGAAATGGGAGGTAATGTGACTACATCTTGCCATGGATAGAATTAACAAAAGAAGCGCAGAGCAAGCTCACAACCCTTGTAGAATGTCTCAATTTAGATAATGAGTCCACAATAATTAATGAGCTATTTTACAAATTTGTGCTAGACCAAGAGCCCGACAAAAGGAGAATGATAATGGCAGTTTATCAGATGAATGTTAATAATAATAATACCGCTACTGGCCAGCGTTAGACAGTAATATAGAGACGTTGAAAAATTTCTTAAGCATGCTGCTCTTATTATCGAAGGTTTATTAGAAATAGAGCCTTTTTCTTTCCAAGAACTCTGGACTCATCCAACAGTAACAGTCGATGTCGCTTCTTCTTTACACACATCTCCTTGTTCGCTATAAGCCACCTTATAATCTTGGAACATTGTCTGCTTGATGTTATCGGAAAGGTTCTGAAGTTCTTCTTTATCATTTAGTTGATTCTTTCTTTTGGGTTCAACTCCGAGCGATTCTAATTCATTTTTTAAGTATTCTTTGTTGTCTGTATGCTCTTTTTCGAATATCTCCGTGGCTCGAGATGTCTTATCCATTGTAACAAATTGTATATTGTTGATCAAATTTAATAGCTATCAAACTGACTTCTAGATCATAAATCCATGTTCTTGTTTTATGATAGAGAGGGCACTGTGATTGCAATGTATGTTAGAGAAGATGCTAGAAAATCACTATCAAATACGTTAGGCTACAAGTAAATTGTATGTGCCCTCGATATTGTCAGAACTATAGTTTTTATTGCCTTCTTGGCTTCTTTATTTCAGCTTCTAGGCATCCACCCTGCCGTCTATGCTGAATTTGAAGTGCTTTAGCCTCGCTCATCGTGGCACAAAATTCCTTCAGACTATGACGCTCACAGATTACTTTATAGCCCATATGTAATTCATTTGGTAGATATATTGGCAATTGCTGTCTTTTTAGAATTTAGATCAACAACTTCTGAAAGATTCCTCTGCTGATGTTATATCTGATATAGCGCACGGCTTCATCATCTATGATGAAGCCTGCTGATAACATAATAATATGTCCTAACTGTGGCGATGGTCAGAAGATAATTGATGTTGAATCTGGAGAGCTAATCTGTACAAAATGTGGCTTTGTTATCCACGATAGGGTGGGCGATGTACATGAAGACTGGAGCACTCTTGCCACCGAACCCAGCAGCAAACTGCGAACAAGCCCTACCTCTTTGGCTCGCTCTGGTATGGGTCTTTCAACCATCATTGGCAGGCCGGATAAGAGCGCTGGTAGTGGACTCAATGCAGCTATGCGTTCAACCTTTGATAGGCTGCGGGCGTGGGATTTTAGAGTAAAGGGACAAGATGAGCGAAGTCTCCGGCGTGCATTTGTTGAGCTGGACAGGCTACGAGGCGTCATACAATTATCCGACGCAATAGTTGAAAAGACCGCTTACATATACAGGCGAGCGCAGGAGCGAGGCCTTGTTCGCGGCAGGACAATGCGAGCAATACTAGGTGCAGCGATATATATAGTCCAGAGGGAGATGGGGATTTCAGGCACTATGGACGACATTATCAAAGCAACAAACACAAAAGAAAAAGACTTGGCTAGAGCCTATAGGATATTGTTGCGCGAGCTTGATCTCAAGGTTCCGATGCTTGACCCAATCAAGTGCGTTTCCCGCGTAGCGAACAAAGCAAACATCAGTGAACGCACAAAGCGTCGGGCAATGGACATGATCCATGATGTTATAAAAAGCGGGCAGGCAGCGGGTAAGGATCCCATGGGACTTGCTGCGTCGGTATTATACCTTGCCTGTGTTGGCAGTAGTGAGCCAAAAAGCCAGGCAACGATAGCAGTGGCAGCTGGTGTTTCAGAAGTAACATTGAGGAAGAATCAGCGTATGATAGCAGGTATAAGGCAGCAACCTACTGAGACCATCGTATAAAGCAACTATCATCTTTATTATAATTTATTGTGGAAATTGATATGTGCCTGTGTACGTTTCATCATACGAAAAGAGTTACTAGTTGCTCATGTATTTTTTCATTCGCCATTGCAGCATAGGAAAACCTTGTCTTGACGTCTAAGTTAGATTCAAGGGTTGAACCATTGTCTGAATATATCTGGGCACCTGCCTCTTTAGCTATCAGATACCCAGCTGCAACATCTGTAGGCCGGATCTTGCCTCGTAGGTCAATATATGCATCTAAGAATCCTCGTGCTACAAAGCACATTTCCAGGGCGTTTGCCCCAAATTGTCTGATGTGTGTAGCCTCTGCAATGATTGGAGCAAGGCGTTCAACCAATTCAGATTTGACTCCTGATACATTTATGCCAATTGTAGAATCGGAAGTGGATTCTTGCTTGACGAAGATCCTCTCCCCGTTTAAAAATGCCCCCTTATTTTTTGAAGCATAATAAAGATCACCTCTTGTAAGATCAATTATGGCTGCATCAACCACTGTGCTCAGGTAAAAGTCGGTTGCATAGGCGACTGAGCAACAATAGAAAGGTATTCCACTGATAGCATTTGTTGTTCCATCAATGGCATCTATAATGACGTAGCCTTCTTTGCCTTCAATTCTGCCACACTCTTCGCCAATTATCGTGGCTTCAATGCCTCCCTTTCTTATAACATCTATCGCAGTTTCTTCAGCAATCAAGTCGATTCTGCGTGATATGTCGCCTCCTGCGCCTCTACCCATCTGTTTGCTACCTCCAGTAGTTCCCGCAAGACCCTTTGTCTTCTCATGGACTTGATGGCATGCCTCCTTCAGAATATCAACTGTCATCGTCATTGCAGCATCCTTAAGATAAACTCAATAAAAGATTATGGCTTCACCGTAAAGAGGGAAGACATACACTACAGGACATATGTAATTCTTAATCTTGCAATATTGAAGATCTCTTCAATATACCTATTGTATTAATTGTAGCAATAGCCACTTGAAAGGTTGCTCGATATGACAATACCCTAAAGGCACTTTGCTTCTGTCACACCAAACGTTGAAGTTATATTTTATGCATTTATTTCGAATGGTCCGAGAAGCCATTCGTCTAATGTCTAAGGTTATATCATAGATATGACAATTATCTATCATGCTAGCTACAGCTGCTCACTATTCTCACAACTATGATGCCAATTTGATAGAGCGGTTGTTATACAGAGTGGCAAAAAAGTGGGTTGCAGGCTATAGTGCTAGCGAGGCAATGAAGACTGCGGTTGAGACCAACCGTCACAGAATGCCTGTAATTCTAAACTTTCTTGGGGAGGACATCACGGACTCCAAATTGGTTGACATGACAGTTACCGAATATCTGTTGTTGATGGACTTGATGGATAAAAAAAAGGTCCATGGGTGTGTGTCTGTAAAACCTACACAGCTTGGACTTACAATTGACTATGACATGTGTTTGCAGAATTTCCGCAGCCTTGCAGCAAGGGCTAGAGAACTTGGCCAGTTCATGTGGCTAGATATGGAGTCCGTCAAGTCTACAGAAGACACAATTGCTCTCTATCTAGAATTGTACAGGGAACACAATATGATAGGTATAGCAGTACAATCATATCTGCGCCGGAGCGCAAGCGACCTTTTACACATTATTGAGTGCGGTGGTAAGGTAAGACTTGTCAAGGGCGCATACCGAGAATCAGAGGAGCATATTTTTGTTACCAATGAAGAAGTAAATGCTAATTATTTGAAGTTAATGAAGATGCTCTTTGAAAATGGCAACAATTATTTTGCGATTGCGACTCACAACTCAGACCTGATTGCGGAAGCGACCAGACTGGGCAAAGGCAAGGATACTAAGTTTGAATTCCAGATGCTAAAGGGCATACGAGATGAACTAAAACTCGAGCTTATTGCAAAAGGGTTTACTGTAGCTGAATACATCCCTTATGGTAGCCAATGGCTTCCTTATTCGGTGAGAAGAATAATGGAGCGAAAGCGCAACTTGTTGCTACTGGCAAGGT
>DAINRW010000024.1:2324-12728 GCA_036741615.1 Nitrososphaera sp. | reverse complement strand
AATCAGCTTATTTCGGTCATTAAGGCCCATTTCCTTTCCATGATATCTCCTGAATGCTTCCGTAAGTGCCTTCATATTTAAAGTCAAAGTGTCCATCATTTGCGACAAGCATCTTTGAGGATGCCATATCCATTCTCGAGGACTCAAAGCCGCCTGACGGAAATTCCACTATGACGCGATGATCTTTGCCTGTTACGGGATTTTTTATCGGTTCGAGTTGGACTTCGCAGATATCTTCTGCCTTCACTTGGCTTCTTATCCCATCAAATTGGAAGATCATCTTTGCACGCTTGGGCTCTTCAAAATGATCAAGAGTCGCACTATATACATCAAAGGCGGAGCCCTTGGCTTCTCCCTTAATTATCTTCGACAACACTTCAAATTGTTCCTCGCTTGCCCTATTATCTATATATAGAGATGCTTTGCCATGACCCTCATGAATTGCTCCTGGATACCATCCTATCCAAATCAGGTTTAGTCCATCTAACTTTACACTTCCATAATTTCCATTCTTAATATGAATCCCAAACAGACCCTCACAACTTCCGTGAGTGGGTCTTGCATTGAATTGACACGGACACCCCCAGTCACAGTTGCAGCTGTCAAGATAAAGGCCGCTCAATTGCCACGTAGTATTGAGTTTGGGGTTAGTCTGAGCTGTCATACACTTCAACAGGTAGTGAATTATTTAGACTTTTTTAGGATGTTAATTAGCCATTATCTTCAATAAGATGTGTCAATGGATGATGGCTAATGAGCATATCGCTCATCCTCTCTCCGTTCCTGCCGGAACAGAGTTTGACAGACCAAATTTCATGAAGCGCCGAATCATTACCTATTAGTTATAATATTGTTGGAGAGTCTCCAAATTAAAGAGAGAGTCATTTGGATAGCAAGAAAGAGCTTGTACGCTGTGTAAAGAATCTATATTGGATGGGTCTTACTACTTCTGTATCAGGTAACCACAGTGTTAGGTTCCGAAATAATTGGATGTGGATCACACCATCGGGATTGTCGAGGTATAAAATTCAAGCAAACCATCTCGTTAAAGTACACCTAAAAACTGGCAAACCTTCTGGCAATACTAGACCTAGTATCGAGTTTAACCTGCACAGAAATATCTACAACAAGCGCCATGATGTTAATGCAATTGTCCATACCCATAGTCCTTTCACTATAGGGGTCTCCATATCTTCAAAATTCAGACATACTATCGAGGAGGCCCAAATTGTAGTTGGTGAGCCTGTGGTTATCTCGAACAAACCTTCTGGTTCAAACGATCTTGCAGAATCTGTATCCTTGGCATTCCAAAGAGAACCTTCCGTTAGGGTAGTTGTGATCAAAAATCATGGCGTTGTCGCAATCGGAAAAGATATTGATCAGGCCCGCGCTGTAGTAGAAGCGTTAGAGGAATGGTCTAAGATACTTACCATAGCGGAGATATTTGGGGGAGCCAGAGACTATCTCAGCTAAATCGATATCTGCGGAGCCAAAAGTTAAATCAATGATTGAAACTCTATTCTCATTAGTATCCTAAAGAGCTTCATGAGCGCCTGACTTGACGTCTTCTTCGAATAACAATTACAAACCTTAATACTAACTAATACCAGCCCATCCGATGACGGGACCAATCGATAAGAAATTATAGCTTACAGCCTTGATCAATTGATTATTTCCAAAGCGGTAAAGTAAATCCAAAAGTTGCACCTACTCCACTCTTGTTGTTTTCAGCCCATATGTCGCCACCATGAGCCTTTACTATGTTTTTTGAAATATACAGTCCAAGGCCAGCACCTTTCTCTGATCCAGAAATGAACTTCTGAAATAGCCTCGTCATTATTTCGGGATTTATCCCCTGCCCTTGGTCTGAAATCGATACTATGGCGGTCGGCTGACCATCTATGACTCTTATTCCTCTGGTTATGGTTATTAGTGCTCTATCTCCTTCTTTTGAAAATTTGACTGCGTTTGAAAGCAAGTTTGTAATCACTTGAACTATCCGGTTTGCATCAGCTAACACTATTGGATGCTCTCTATTTGTGTCCTCTGATCTGTCAGGGTATTCATCTTTGAGGCAGATGATAGCCTTCCTATTATTTTCTTTTTTATCAATTTCGTTTTCAAGAACTGCTTGAAAGTCCAAGACTACGCTCTCTACCAATTCATGAAGATCAATCTTTTGTGTTGAAAGTTGTAATCGTCCACTGTCTATCCGTGTAACATCTAGAATATTTTCGGCAAGGTTCTCAAGTTTGTGAGCATTCCTGACTATTACGTTAATAAGTTTTCTATGATGGTCGGGATCATTTCTAGCATCGTGCAGCATTTCTGATAATCCCAGTATTGGCTGCAGTGGAGTCCTAAGCTCGTGTGCGGCTATGTTAATGAATTCTTTCATGGCGTTCTCGCTGTTTTCTAATTTGACATTAGCTATACGAAGGTTCTCTAGTATCTCTGTTATCTTCCATAAGTTATCGAATATGATTGCATACGAGCTCGCAAGTGCCCTGATATTTGAATATGTGGCTATACCTCCAGCCAAGTATGGATTGTCTAGGGTATCATCCTTTAATTCCCAGTTCATAAACTCTTTTCTATCGGATATCATTATGGTGATTCTTGTATTGAGGCCTACGTCAGACAGTCGGAGATTTATTTTTGGAGAGATTTCTCTCACTTTTCTCATCTGCTCGTTTTCAATCTCGGCACCGCCTCTTGGTACCAATAACTTTATGTCAACGCCTTTTTTAGAAATTTTCCTGTAAATATCGGCTGATTCTCCTTGCAAAGCAAACGTGAATGTGCGCGGCGTAGCAAAAAGGACCAACAGTTCCTTCTGTGTTTTGTTCATTATTTCAAAGGCACGATTAATTGATTTCTGTGTGTCTTGAATGATGTCTAATTTTTCCGGTGTCCTGCCTTCTTCGATCTCCCTTATCCTCTGTTCGGCAGGTATAGCCTTATTCCATAGGAGCTCAAAGAAGTACTGTTGTTGTTCAACAAAAGTCTTGACGTTACTATAAATAAATTCCACTGGCGGTTGCATATCATATATGTTGGCTGCAGCCCCATACTCCTTGCCATCTACTATTCCAAAATTTCCTTTAACTCCTTGTAAATGGCGTAATTCAACGTGGCAGGCCAATTCTTTGGAATATTTAACGTTCTCCTGTGTAATTTCTGTGACAAATCTTTGTCTGATACCTTTAGCCTTCAGCTGCTTAATCATCTCAAAATACTGTTCAGTGGTAACCAGAATCAAAGGAGATTTTGAATCATGGCAATAATCAGATGTTACTTTGGCTCGAGATAAAACTTCAAATGATTTTCTTGAGATTGTCTCAAGACCGGACCAAATCTCTGTTCTCTCAGTAGTCTCATAGTTGGCCAACGTTGTCGTCTTCAAAAGTACACGAAGTCTTTGCTTTATAAAGGTCTTGATCTTGTCGTTGCGGCTATTTTCGACCTGGGTCCATTTTGAGATCATCTAGTAAATATACCAAAAAAATGATCCTGCTTGGCTAGCCATACCACATTATACTTTTGATGTGTGTAGTCTTGTAACTAGGATAAGCTGATAGATGGATATGAAAACAGGTATTTTTAATTTTGTTTGGTGTCGAGCTTATTTCCCAAAAGGTCTTTCTCTTTCGACTCTAAATCCAACGCAATTTCAAACAGCCGTCCGAATCATCTAGAATGTCTTAGCGACCTGCATGTCGGCAGGTTACAAAATAAATTGACTTCGGAAGACTTCGTAGAGAGTAAAAGACCCTTTTTATTTGGTATCAAAATAAGAGTTTATAGAAAAATGGGCATGCTGCATCGTAAAAAAGGGATGTTTGCGAGCAATGTGGCGAAAAATTCGCAGAATATGAAGATTTAATTAAACATGCAAGACACATTCATCAGCATCCGATAGTAAAATGTCATGAATGTGGCAAAGAATTCATTCATGAGAAAGATAGACTGCATCATGTGAGAGAAGAAAACGCGAAGAAAGCTGAGAGTAGAGAACACAAAAATTTGCATTAACATAAACTTAACCGTCTTAATCCTCAAGAAGATGTTGATATTCAGAGAAAAAGCTTTAGTGATAACCTTTGGTATCCGTTTTCATTTTCAAGTATTGAGTAGATATCGTACTTGATCATGCTATACTTCTCAAACCGACAGACTTATCCCACTTTTTACAATATCCTTAACATCATCATTACAGGATATTTTACACCACGAAGCACCAGGAGAAGTACAGTTCAAGAGAAACGCCGGGAAGCTGTGAACAAAACTAAGACACTTGTTGCTTGACAGAAACATGGGTAAACGCATTGAAAATATCAAAGGTTCTGTAACCTAGACACTAAACTCCTTATGGGCAGCAGCCCCTCTCCCTCAAGTTCTTCTTTCTTAATATAGCGTGAATGTTTATGGCTTCTTTCCATGAGCAAAATAGGCTGTCACCAAAACCAAGAGATCGTCCTCGTCTCCGCTCTTGATTTGCTTTCTGCGAATTATACATTATGCAAGAAATCAGATATTCCGGATGCAGAAATTGTAAAGGACGAGCGGGAAAATGATATCCGCTACCCTGCAATTTTGAGCCTCAAGTTTCCTTTCAAATTAAAGCCTGATCAATTAAATGCTGTGGATGCTTGGCTTCTAAGTAAAAACAAAGGGTCAATCATTTACAGCAGTGGCACCGGCAAAACAGAGATTGCATTTGAATGTGCTAGAAGGGCAGCTCAAATGTTTGGAAATCCCAGGTTCGTTATCCTGATGCTAGTACCGCGAATTGTTTTGATTGAGCAAAACTATACTCGCCTTGTCAGATATGGGATACCTCCCATGAAAATAGGTCGGTATTTTGGAGAGCAAAAGGATATTCGCGAGATAACAATAAGTACCTATCAAAGTGCGGCAGCCAACCTAGATATTGTAAATAAAGCAGACATGATAATTCTTGACGAGGTCCACCTTGCAAGTGCAACGGCGCGATCATATGGCAGGATCTTCGATATCATCTCAAATGACAGCAAGAAGGCGCTTTTGGGGTTAACAGCTACAATCGATGAGTCTGATCCTAAGAACCAAATAATTATTGCAACTCTTCCGCCGGTCAGAAAATATCCTATCAAAGATGCAGTCGCAGACGGCCGCCTGGCAAGGCCAATTATCATTCCAGTAAAAGTGAAGCTGACAGAGCAAGAGCAAAAAGCCTATGATGAATATAGCAAGAAAATAAGGACCATCTCTGCTCGGTTCAAAAGATATGATGCCCAGGCAATGATGGAACTAGCAAAACAAGGAGGATTTCCAAGCTGGCAGGCAAAGGCTTGGTTTTCAAATGTCAGAAAGAGAAAAGTATTGCTTGCTTCAGCAGATAACAAGTTAGCCGCAGCGGTAGAATTGATCAAAATAAAGCACCCCAACCAAAAGGTTATGGTTTTCAGCGAGACACTTGAATCTATCCGGGAATTAAAGCAGTATCTTAGCTCTAAAGGAATAAAGGCAATGCTAATCGACAGCGGTATGCCGTCATTTCGGAGGCAAAGGATACTGTCAGAATGGGGAAAAACATTCTATCCGTTGCTTTCTGTCCATACACTTGAGATTGGCTACGATGTTCCTGAAGTTGCAATTGAAATAATTCTTGCGACAACTTCTAACACGAACCAGATAATTCAGAGGGCAGGAAGGGTGCTGAGAAAAGTTGAGGGCAAAGAGAGCGCGTTAATCTATGTGATACATGTATCAGATAGCAGAGATGACAAAATTCTAGCGTGCGTAAAAAATGCGGTAGCTCTGTAGCAGAGTAATGAATAACCCTGCATTCTTCGTTTGGAACAGGGGTTGGTTCTGAAGAAAGTTCTTCTTTCTATTCGTAGTATATGGGAATTGGGCCGGTTATCCAACATATCACGTGACCTAGATGATGCTGAGGTTGGGTATACTTTACAAGATCATAATGCATTCATACAAAAAAGCCGAAGGAAGCGCCTGCCAGACGTCGATTGTTCAATTCCAATTATATCTTATAGCCCCTCTTATTTGTGACCTACAAATCTAAAGGGACACGAGGAGAGGCTGCTTGAACAAATACTGGTGTCAACGAAGCTACTAAGACTAAAATCGAAATTATCCCAGCAATAAAATGAATGACATCACCTGCAAAAAATAGGCTTAATAATCAGCCAACTGCTCCTATTCAGATTATGTCTGATTATGAAAAGGTAGTAGATATTATATTCGGAAGGTGGAAGAGCCAGATATTATATTCTGGAGTTAAATTAGGTATTTTCGATCTTGTGAGCTCAATACCCCTTAGCGCAGAGAAAATAGCGAAAGAGCTGGCTCTGGACCCTGCGCTTTCATACCGACTCTTAAGAGCACTAGGTTCAATGGGCCTATTAAAGGAGGACCGTGACCGCCGTTTTTCTATAACTTCTATGGGTGAATTCCTACGGTCTAACACTCCGCACACCCTAAAAGGAGTTGCTCTATTAGAGGAGGGCCCTGAACACTATGCTGTATGGAAGCATCTTACTACTATGATCAAGGATGGCAAACAAGATGGATTTGTTCGAGAGTTTGGTCAAAGGATATTTGATTACGCGGCAGATCATCCATCTTACGCTGAAGTTTTCAATCAAGCAATGAGCAGTTATTCAGCTAGCCAGACTAGATGGGTTCTTGAGGCACTCGATGGATATGACTTTTCCGAAATACAACACATCTGCGACATCGGGGGAGGTCATGGTCATATGATATGTAGTCTCCTCTTAATTCACCCTCACCTTCGAGCCACTGTTTTAGACATGGAGCAAGTTATTCAAGATAAAAATCTGCTTTGGGCAAATAAAATGGGCATCACTGCAGATCGATGCAGTTATGTTAGCGGCGATATGTTTGAGGCGGTTCCAACCTCAGATGCCTATTTTATGAAAATGATTCTTCATGATTGGGATGACGAAGAATGCTTAAGGATTCTTTCAAGCATTCACAAGTCATCAGCTACTAAAACGCGACTCTTTATAGTAGAGCATGTAGTTCCAGGACCTGAAACTCCGCATTTCTCTAAACTGTTTGACATTCATATGCTATGTGCTCTTACAGGCAGGGAAAGGACTGAAGAAGAATATCTGGCTTTATTGCAACAAGCTGGGTTTAAGCATGTCAGGACACACTTCCCTCCATCAAAAACTATGGGAGTAATCGAAGCAATAAAACCATGATGGTCGCTTAATCCTTGTGCATACTGCAGAAGAAATTACTTGTATGTGTTGATATGGGTAGCGCGGACAAGTCAAAGACATTTACAAAATAACCATGTCTATGGCTCAGTCAACTCTTCAGCTCTGATAGCCTCTAGGATCCGAGCATTGACTTCGTCCATATCGATATTGCCTCGCAAATACTTGTTCAGATCACTTGGTGCGATCATACCAACGGGCTTTCTCGTCTCTTCATCCACGACGAGCAGATGTCTTACTTTATTGCTCAACATCAGATCTGCTGCCGTTTCAACTGTTGCCTTTGGTTCTATTGTTGCGATAGGAGAAGACATTATTTCCCGAACACCAACCTCTTTGCTACTTGTTCCCGCAGCGCATACACGGACAACTAGGTCCCTTTCTGTCACTATTCCTATTGGGTCCTTGCTCTCATCTGACCTGTCAACGACGAGAACTGAACTAATTCTTCTGTCATTCATTTTTTTTGCAACCTCGTGTGCATTTTGTGTCACATCTATTGTTTCCAAGTTTTTAGACATTATTTCCTTAACAGCGTTTTGCATGAATATACAATTGATTAAATGAATAATAAAAATATTCAACCTAAGCAGCTGCTATGGTCGTGGCGCAAAGAGAAAGTTTTTTTCCTCATTTTAAATAGAGGGCGAGTTTAGCTGTACTGATAGAAATCGAGTCTTCGAAATTAGAAACAATTGATGTATTGTGGCTGTCTAACTGTGCTTAGCTTATTTTATTTTGTAAAATAGTTTTTAAATCTGACCGGTAAGAATGAGAGGCTGCTATATGGTTTTTTGTTCGTTTGATGTTTAAAAGATGACGAGATAATTCTCCGCGTCATCATGTTATGACTACTCGGTTCATCGTCGTCTATTATCCAACTCAACTTCAGATACTGATTAGCTTTGATACCAATAATCCTTCGTATTATACTCACATGTTTTGCCACATGTTGGACATCTTTCTGTCCTATTTTCAAGTATAGATGTCTTACCATAATCCAATTGATCTATCTGAACCACAGAGGGGAACACAGAGCCACACTCTCTGCACTTGATAACTAGTGTCATATCCTATTCTTTATGATGTCACATTTCCTATCAAGTATATAACCTCTAAACATCACAATCATGCGATACAGGGACCTAAAGAGAACACTCGAATGAGCGCGAAGGACAAATAGGCAAGGCTCGAAAAGTATAGCTTTACGTTTCTGAACCTAGGGTCAATCATGTACCCGACCCCCATAATTAGGAGAGTAAGGAAGTCGTCAACCTGGAAAGTCCGATGGAGGGAAAAAGAGTTACTCGCAAAACCAACATATTCTGCTCCCAGCAGAGCCATCATCCAGATTGACCCAATAATAGATCCTGCGAAGACGAAAATGACGGCAGATATTATGAAAGGCTTACTTACTATGTTGACTCTGATGTTGCTCTCCGACAACCATAAAGGAACTGCTTCAAGTCTATATTATGATTAAGCATGACAACATTTTGATGGGGGCCATAAGCGTACGCTCAAAGAGAGCCATCACCGCCGGATGATAAAATTGGAACAATTTTTCTTGCCATACTGGTCTTTTTGGTTATCTATTTAGTCGTCGTCGTCATCATCATCATCCAGTACTCCAAATGATAAATTAACTGAGGTGCGATACTCAACAATTCTGCCGCTCGCGGGGTCAATCCTTGCAGTCATATCCTTAACCTTGATTCCGCGTATGCCCCGAATTGTTTTTCTTGCTTCCTCTACTGCGACCATTGCAGCATCTTCCCAGCTCTTATCTGATGTGCCGACAATTTCGACAATTTTAGCTACTCTTGTTAAAGCCCTTCCTCGTTGTTCTTTCCCTCCACCGCCTTGTGTTGAAACTGTCTCCTTTCTACCTCTTTCCCCTTCTTCTGCCGCTGATGTCATAACAGATAAATCAGTACACATTTGAAATAAGTGTTCTTAACCAGGCGTGATCCGCGTTTATATAATAATGCAAAGAATTACCTACAAAATCTGATGTCGGATCCCTGTCTTCCGCGACACCTTGACGCAAGTTCAGTCTAACAGGGACGCGAACAGGAAAAGGGTCAACGTTTAAACTTGACCTTAGATACATTTTGGAAAAAAGTTACCTCAGGAAAAAGGGAGCGGGGTTAGACTCTCCTTTTGCAATTCTTCTTCTAATTGCTCTTCCTGATTCGTTATCTTTGTTGGCTGTCACTCCGAGTATATTTTTGGATCCCTAGTTTAAGATAGTTTCGCCTGTACTGACAACTATAGTCTGCTTCTCTTGTGCCCATTTCTAGATGATGGTCTTTACTAAGGTTAAAGGAGCCACAAAAACGGTGCCAAATATTAATTCCACAAATATCTTCTCGGTAATATCATCTCTTGCAATGGCTTTTCTCGATGGTGCTCTGGGTCTTAAAACACGCTGTTGATCTGAAAAAGAAGGATTCTATGTTTTTAAGAGCTTGAAAGCATGTGCCCACTCGTTTTTAAGAAATCCAGGTATGCACCAGAGTATGCATAATGGTTCTATTGCTCTTGCACTTTCCACCTTGCCTACATCTTCGACCTCGAATCCAAACTTTTGCAGTATTTCAGATACTGTCTTTTTTGCATCTTCATTATTTCCGCAGATGAACATAGTTGGCTTTATGCTATCTCCAAAATCCGGATTGATCATAAGCCCGGATCCAATACTGTTTAATGCTTTAACAAACTGTGCATCTGGAGCAATTTTTTGAAGTCTCTCCATCAAAGACTCTTCCAAACTCGTAAAAAATTTCAATACGCCATTCTCTGGTGGAGCATCGGCAATAGGATTAGTTGTATCAACCACAATTTTTCCAAAAAGATTTGTTTTTGTTTTTTCCACGATTTTCTCTGCAACTGTGCCCTTAACACATAAAACTACTAGATCAGCCCATTGAGCACTTTGCTCGAAGGTACCAGTTTCCACCTTTGAATTTTCCTTTTTGAACTCTTCAAGTTTTTCTACATGATCGCTGCCTATCATTACCTGATAATCGTACTTCAAAAAGCCCTTCGCAAGAGTTTTTCCGACATCACCAGAGCCAAGAATGCCAATCTTCACCATATAATGATTGATAATGATTCAGGGTTGTTTTTAATTTTATCTTCAAAAGGTTCG
>DAINRW010000024.1:0-2224 GCA_036741615.1 Nitrososphaera sp. | reverse complement strand
TATAGTACTCATCATACCTGTCAGTTTATTCCATGAACTTGGGCATGCGGCGGTCTGTTATGCCAATGGCTATCAGTTTGACATGTGGCTAGACCTTAGAGGAGCTCACTCTCTGTGCTATGGAATACCTGACAATAACTTACTAATAGGCGCCATGGGAGGAATGTTCGGATTATTAGCCTCTTTAGGAATACTTGCTTTTTGGCATTATTTTTCTAAGACGATTGTGCCCCTCGCGCCAGTAGCTTTGGCTCTTATGTTGGACCAAGGTTTGAAGATAATCCTGGAGGGCTTTTTACCAAGATTTTACTCTGCTGGAAGGTTTGACCTCCTCATAACAATATTGCAAATTATATCGGTGGCACTGTTTGCTATTTACTTTGCAAGAAAGCTGATACGAGAAGGCAACAGCCGTCACTATCTGCCTCGAGAATCAAGGTTGGGGATTTGAAACAATATGCATCACGCTGCCCGTGAAACGATTCTATAGGCTTTATAGCAAGAGCAATCTATAATTAATATAGGTATGATTTTTCAGAGTTTATGTGAATTTTGTCACGATCTCCTCCCTTAGTTCTATATGTTCTGACTGCTAATGCTAGAGAAATAAAAGGTCCAATACTTAATCTGCCCATAGAGAAGTGAACTGAAATTTATCGACATCAACTAAGCCTCTATCTGTCAACTTCAAAGATGGTATGACAGACAAGGACAGAAATGAAAGCAGCATGAACGGATCTTTTATAACGTTACTACCCAATTTGAGAGAGGCTTCATTAACAGCTGTAAGGTTTGAAACTACTGATTCTATAGGCTGATTGGACATTAGTCCTGCAATAGGAAGGGGCAAGCCTGCTGTAATATGTCCATCTTCAGCAACAGCTAAACCACCACCAATAGCGGAGATATATCCAACAGCTGACAGCATATCAGTATCATTCATGCCTGCAACAACAACATTGTGTGAATCATGTGCTACGCTACTTGCTATAGCTCCTCTTTCAAGACCTAAGCCTTGAACGAAACCTAGCCCTATGTTCCCTGTTCTATGGTGGCGTTCAACAACTGATACCTTTGCTAAATCTCTTCTTGCGTCTGCAACTATTCCTAATTTCTCATCAATTTTCGGAGGGATAATCCGCCTCTCTGTAATGATCTGGCCTGGGATAACACCTATGACATTCAAACCTTGTGACGATGATTTAGCATTATGATTCGTAGGAATCGTAAACATATTCGGATCGTCAAGTGACTTGATATGGATGGTATTTTGCAGAAAAGACTTTAAAGAATTATTGTTATGATTGTTATTGCCATCAAAAACCTTATCTCCTTGATTTCTAGCAGTATTGATGCTTGCCTTATCTATTTTCTTCCCGTCGAGAAATACTTCCGAAATGCAGAATGACTCGAGGTCATCGAGTAGAATAAAATCTGCTTTGAATCCGGGAGCTATTGCACCCATATTTTTTAATCCAAAATATCTGGCGGTATTGATAGATACCATTTGAATCGCTCTTACTGGAGGTATCCCAAGTGAAATAGCGGTACGAACCAAATAATCAAGGTGTCCGTTTCCTTTCAAGTCGATTGGGTCGCGGTCATCGGAAATAAGGCTTATGTGAAAACTGTTGAAATTATTAATCACAGGAATTAAATCTTGCAGATTCTTTTCATGAGTCCCTTGCCTTATCATAATATGCATACCCTTGCGAAGCTTTTCGGTGGCCTCTTTCACGTTAGTACATTCATGGTCACTACGTAGTCCAGCTATGATATATGCACTTAATGATTTTCCAATTAGAAGCGGCGCATGACCATCTTTTGGTTTTGAACCAGCTGCTACCAATTTAGCTAAAACCTCTTCATCTTCATGTATGACTCCTGGATAATTCATCATCTCTGCTAATCCAAGAACAAGCTCTGGATAGCGTTCCATGTATTCATGTATGTCCTTATGAAGAATGGCTGACCCAGATGTTTCCATGTGTGTAGCTGGCACGCATGATGGCATCATAAAGTACATTTTGACAGGCATGCCTACACTCGATTGAATAAGATAATCAATGCCACTTAGTCCAAGAACATTAGCTATTTCGTGTGGGTCGCAAATTACAGCCGACGTCCCATGCGACGCCACTGCATCACAAAATTCTTGTGGGGAGAGAAAAGTAGACTCGATATGAATATGACCGTCAATAAGTCCAGGACACATGTACCTTCC
>DAINRW010000023.1:0-12937 GCA_036741615.1 Nitrososphaera sp. | reverse complement strand
TTCCAATAAGAATCTTAAATGGGTCATCCTGTTCTTCCATTTGGAGACCGCGAAGAGCCGTAAGCCGCTGGAGCTTTTTCTCGCGTTCGAGGACCCGGTCCATTCTTTTTAGTATTATATTCATCAACTGTACTGGCAATTTGAATATCTTTGTTGCAAGGATATAATTCTGTAGTGGTGATTTGAATAAGTTTGTTAATTACATTGTAACGTTATCTATATGTAACTTGCTAGTGCGAGTGAGTTAAACCTTCGGCTATGGACAAATTATGTCATCTCCACTGTAGTTCTGTAATATTCCAAGGTTCTCTTCCTCCATCTTAGTTTGGAAATATTCTAGAGTATCTCTAATTAATTAAAAAAAATCAGCCATGCGGAATTATTGTATTAATGATAATAGTCCAGTAGGCTCCTTTGAGCATTCTTCTTACTTCGGATAATTTCTTCCCTAACTAGGTGGGTAACCAATAAGCCTATTTTTCTGACCGGCGGCCTATTCTCAGATAGGTCAAATTTATCCAACAATTTACCTATAGCAAAGGAAATACTTCCACGGTCGTCTCGAAACTCCTCAAATGTAGTTACCCTAGTTTCTACTGAAAAATTAGTCCGTACAAGCTTAATGCCTACCGTCCTAAAGAGGTAACCATGTCCTCTAACCCTCTGGTAAATCTCATCAACTAAGCTGTCAAGGTGTCCATGAATCTGTCCTTTGTCTCGAGTATATGCATCCAGAGTATTCTCTGTACTTAGAGAGACATTGTCGGTTCTCGGGGATACTATCTCGTCATCAATTCCATTAGCGACTTTCCACATCCAATAGCCATTTTTTCCAAACCGCTCCCTTAATTTCTGAACATCAGCTCGGGCCAACTGGCCCAGCGTATCGATGTCCATTTCTTTTAATGCCCTTTGTGTTTTTGGTCCAATGCCTGCCACGGCGCCGACATTGAGGGGCTCAAGAAATTTCTTTAGCACAGCAGGATAAACAACAGTTAGGCCATCAGGTTTCTCAAAGTCAGATGCAATTTTTGCAGCTGATTTAGTTGATGTTACTCCTATAGAGCACGACAGCCCACCACATTTTTCCTTAATTGTATTCTTTATTTTTGCAGCATATGTTTCAGGACTTTCGCTTTGGATTCTTGTAGTACAGTCTAAGAATGCTTCATCTATACTTGCTTGTTCTAGAGTATCTGCATATCCTTGGATTGCATTCATTACCTGCTCTGATATACCTCTATAGTACGGTATATCAACAGGATGTAGTATCAATTCGGGGCACAACGCTTTAGCTTTCGAAAGTGACATGGCAGAGCTAACACCATATCTCCTGGCTTCGTAAGAGCATGAAGAAACTGCTCCTTTCATTATATCCTCTGTTTTTTCGTCTGTCATAATTACTGCATGAGCCTTTCCCTTCAATGATGGATCTCGTAGTTCTTCGCAAGACGGATAGAATGCATTCAGGTCAATACATGCTATGATTCTACCTATCCACTTTTCACCAGAATTAAATATTTTCGTGCCCAGTTACAAGCTAAGACTAATTCTTGATTTTAGTATTTCTATATTAAAGACACTAATTTAAGTGCCAATCTCAATTTATCATACTGACTCTTTCATTTTAGGACGTGCCTCCCAAAGTTACAACTCCATTGGACCAATCTTAGCCTTCTTTAGCATGAGGGCCAAAAGAATTAGAATTGCAAGCGTAGGCATCACAAACTAAGCTTTTGGAATATCATGAGGCGTAGTAGTAATAATGGTAGTTTTGGTTGTTAGGTCATTGCTGCCTATTGCAATCTCTTCAGGTTTTATTTTCTGGTTAGGAAAAATTAGGAAATAGCCTAGAGAAGTACCAACTGCAAATACAATCAATATTATTGCAATAACTCTCTTTGCTTTCTACGAGTTCCAGAAGGCCCAAAAGTTATGTACCTCCTTTATGCTTGCTTGAGTCAATCCTCTAGGTTAACATTTGCATCTGGGAGGCAGGGATTCCTATTCAATATATACCGCAGGCTTAAAAGGCCTTGCAGAATTTGCCCTCAACTTTGGGTCATATCTTGCGGGATCATCCTCAGAATATACGACTATCTCTGCTTTGCTGATCTCATTTGATAATAGTGATTGTGCATCCCGTATTGTAGCTACCTCATTAAACCCTATCAGGTTGAGCCGTCTGTTCCTTGCCTCAAGAGGTGCTGAGAGGATGTCCTCCATTACTCTCTGTACCATCTTCGGGTTACTCTTAGCCTTTACCGTTTCAGGATTTCCTATCAGTTTCTTCATTATCTGTCCAAAGTTCATCGTTCCATTCAGTATGTTTGCAAGTATTTCCCTGTAGATCTGTTCTTTCCAGACAGCTGAAGTATAAATCACAATTTTCGCGGGTGTTATCTTTGTAACCTTGACTATATTTTGAATATCTGCAAGTAGGTTAGAGATGAGAAACTCTGATTCTTCTGCCACTGTGTCTATCTTTTTTTCCTCTAGCACAGGCCAGCCTGCTTCAGTTAGCGATTGCCTATTGAGCATCAGTTCCCAAACTTCTTCAGCTGTAAATGGCGCAAATGGGGCAAGCATTCTTACTTGAATGTTCAGAAACTCAGACAGCATTCCCGTAATATTTTCGCGTTTTCTAGCTGTTGCTCGTTTCATATACCACTGCAAGTCCCGATCAAGAGAATATAGGGCATAGTATATGGCTTCTCTTATCCTCAACTTGTCCATTGATGTTGTTGTCTCTGCTATCGTGCGTTGTAGGCGACTGGCAAGCCACCTATCTTCAAGCATGAGTAACTGCTGCTGTGGTTGTTGCTGTTGTTGAGATGGACTCTGTTCTGTTGCATGAGCGGATATGTTCCTGCACTTTACAGCCATTTCAAAAATGCCAGCAAGTTTCAACCTGAGGCCTCGTACAGTATCAAAAGAAAAGTCAGCGTCTTGAAGTATTTCAGCTGACATTAACATTGCAAGCCTTATTGTATCTGCTCCATACTCTTTGATTGCAGCTCGAAGTGGGATGATATTACCAAGAGATTTGCTCATCTTCTTTCCTTCCATTAGAACAGAGCCGTTGACTACAATTTGCTGCGGCCACTTTTTTCTGTCAAAAATGGCTACGTGGTTAAAGATAAAGAATGTAAGATGGTTTGGTACAAGGTCTCTCCCTGAGTGACGGGAATCTACAGGGTAAAAATAGTTGAATTCCTTTCTTATCTGTTCTACCGTATGTGTTGCAACTTTGCATTCTTTGGCAACCTGATCTGCGCTACCTATTCCAAGCAAGACATAATCAAAAAAAGCATCAGTGATATTCTCATTTTCATCGCCTATATCCTTGCTATTGACATACTTTGCAATAACATAATACGCCATGTAAATGACAGAATCAGATAGGCTCTCAACTATCCATTCCTTGTCCCACGGCAATTTTGTCCCAAGACCCGATTTTCTAGCACAGGCCCGCTCGCGTAACCAGTCAATCACATAATCAAATTCCTGCCTGATGTCTTGTGGCAAGATATCCATATTATTTAGGCATGTGTGCGCTAGTTGCTTCCATTGTTGGTCCTTATAATTTAAAAACCACTGATCATTTAGCAACTTAACTACACATTCTGTTCCACATCTGCATCTTACCGGTTTGTTGACAAGCTCATATATCGTCTCTGCCAAACCGGACTGCAAGAGATATTCTCTGATTTCGTTCTTTGCCACTGCAACTGTCATGCCTACAAATCTACCTGTATTTTGCATCATCTTGCCTCTGTAGAATTCTCGAGAATAAAGATCGCTTGTAGCCTTTTCCAGTCGCTCGTTGTTGTTCTTGTTCTGGTCTAAAGGGCCAGCCTCCTTGATTGCCTCAGCAGCTGGGATGCTGCCAGTGGATGTTTCAGATTCTATTATTTTGATAGGGCGAATATTGTTTACATCTAATGTGATGTGAAACCTCACCCGCAACTTTTCGTCTGACTTTAGAGCCTCAAGGGCTTGGTAGTCATATGGTGCATGTGCTGGTACTGACATTACAATTCCCGTACCGCTATCTGCTTCGACGAAGGCTGCAGGATATATTGGGATGGAATTATCATTTAGGGGGTTAATGACCTTCCAACCGATAATTTCACTGCCTCTGAATGCTTTTATTAATTCGACCTTGCGATTCAAAAATTCTACTTTTCTTGCAGCTTCTCTGCTTAAGATCCACCTTTGACCATCAACCTTGGCCTGCACGTAGTCAACCTCTGGGTTGACCCATATGTTGGTCACCCCAAAGAGCGTCTCTGGCCTGAGCGTTGCTGCCGGAAAGATAACAGCATTGTTGTCATCCACAACTAAACCATCTGCATCATTACTGCTACTACCTCTATCACTAGACTTGAATTTGATTACCGTGTATTCGTTAAAGTCTGGTTCCACGTCACCTATTGTGTCATGCTGGCTAACAGGGTTCTGGTCACGCGGACACCATCCAACTGGGTGAGAGCCCTGCACTATCAATCCTTTCTTTTGAAGAGTCCTAAATTGCCACGAAATGAATTTTGAATAAACTCTGTCAATAGTGGTAAATTCGCGCCGCCAGTCAATAGAATAACCCATCTCCTTCATTCCTTTCTTAATCTCCTGGTGGAAGTAGCTTGCTATCTTGACTGGCTCGATAAATGTTTCAATAACATCATCTGATAATTTGTATACTGTGTGAAATGTTTCCATCAGCTCAGAATCACCTGCAGCAACTCTTCGTGACATGCCAAGTATAGGGGTGCCAGTGTAGTGAAAGCCCATAGGGAAAAGTACGTTATAGCCTTTCATCCTCATATAGCGAGCATGGGTGTCAGCAAGCGTATATGTCCGACCATGACCGATATGTTGAGGTGAGTTTGGATAAGGGTAGGCAACAGTTACAAAGTATTTTTCTCTGCTGCTGTCTGGATCTGATTCAAAGAGCCTTTCTTTTTCCCACCTCTCAATCCATTTAGTCTCTATCGAATTCCAGTCTATACGTGAGCTCACAGTTACCTTATTACCTCTTCAGCCAACAGCAACGCTTCCTTTATCATTTCTTTCGATCTACCTCCGCCCTGTCCAAAGCGATTGTCTCCTCCCCCGGAGCCACCAAGCTTGTTAGATACCTGTTTTGCAATTGAGCCAGCCTTGACTTTGTTGCACGCAGCTTCTCCTACAAAAACTATAACTCTAATGCCCTGACCCTTTGAAATAAGGGCAAGATATACCAAATTTCTGTCAAGTTCGATCGCCTTTTCTCCTATGGTAATATGGTAGTCGTCATCAAGTTCTTCATCATAGGTGGTGTACAAATGAATGCCTGAATCAAGCTTTTTGGCTTGCTCTGAAATACTCTTTGAAATCGGCAATGAGACGACCCTTCGCATAGCTCGTAGCTTTTTCTTTGCATCCTCTGCGTCCTGCATCGCTTTGTCAAATGACTCAATAATTTTTTCTCTACTTGAGCCTAGTGTCTGTGCTATGGATGCAAGCTGACTGTCGAGCTGCTGCATGTAGTTGACAGCAGCCTCACCTGCTACAAACTCAAGCCTAACCACGCCATCCTGGATTCGCTCAGATTTGACTATTTTGACTAGGCCAATTTCCCCTGAGCTTTTCACGTGCGTTCCACCACATGCTTCAATATCCCATCCGTCAATATTGACAATTCTAACATTGCTAGTAGGGACTGTTCCGCCTTGATATATGCGAAAGGAGAATTGTTGCTCAGCATCTCCGCGATCATATGTCTTTATTATTACTGGATGATTATCTCGAATTACTCTATTTGCCATACGCTCGATATTTTTCACCTCTTCTCTTGTAAGCGTGGAATGGTGAGTGATGTCAAGCCTGCCGTAACTTTCTTCCTTGAATGCCGAGTTCTGCCACACCCAGGAACCTAGTGTATTTCTAGATGCAGAATTGAGTACGTGAGTTGCAGTATGGTGTTTGGTAATAAGGTCGCGCCTTTTAGCATTTACTGTTGCGTGTACAGTTTGCCCTTCGTCAGGTAGTCTGCTCCGTCCTTCAATCTTGTGCAATATCACATCGGCTTGCTTTGTAACTTCTCCAACCTCGATGCCATCAATTTCTCCAGTATCTGGCTCTTGTCCTCCACCCCTTGGGTAAAATGCGGTTTGGTCTAGAATTATATACTTGCCTTCCACCACCTTGAGCACTTTTGCATCAAAATGACGTATTGAGTCGTCTTGGTAGTAGAGCGATACCGTTGGTGGAAGACTATCTAGCCCGGGGATTGGTTTTGAAGTCTGGTTTGTCACCTGGCTTGTGTGCAATTCTGCTAGCTTTGTATAAAACGTTGAGGGTACATCCTGCACTATTCCCTGCTCCATTAAAAAGTCTGGAGTTATGCCGTCTGATTCATATAGTCTAAGAAGGTCATCGACTGTCAGCTCCTTCGTTTTTTTGCTCGACTTTAGTGACATCGCCACAGAGTTCATTCGCTCGCGGGAGCTGGAATATCTGCTTGCTTCAAGTTGTAGGATTGTTTTAACATCTTGCCTGTGCTCATCGAGCTCGGGGTACATTTGTTTAAGATAGTCAATATGCAATTCTGCAATGTCTTCGATTCTTATGATGTTTTTCCAGCCGAGTCTTTCTAGTATAGAAAGGGCTCTGCGCAGAATGACTCTTAGATTATAACCTCCCCCTACGTTTGACGGAAGCGCTCCATCTGAAATAGCAAATACAAGCGTCCTTATGTGATCACAAATAGTGTATATTGCTTCATAGGGTGCAACAAAAGTGTTCAGCTGTTCCTCTGTTGTTTTCATTTCTCTTGCGATTAGTAACTTCAAATCTCGGATACTAGTAGCGCCACCTGTCTTACCCTCGAGTTTTAGTGAGATTAATTCAAAATACTTGTTCAACACTGTGCGATCAGTGTCAGTCCCAGTCATGTCCACAAGCTTGCCAATGACAGGTCCAAAACAGCAGTCATAGCTTGTAGGAGTGCCCATCGTTATCCATGAAAAGCGCTCAAGCCCTGCACCCATGTCTATTATTTTATTTGGCATCACGCGGTAGTTATTCTCATTACCTTCAAATTCTGTAAATACTGCATTACCAAGCTCAAGGCCCCGTACAAAATATTCTAACGAGTATCCAAAGGCGCCAGCTCCCATCCACACATCTTCGACAAAGGTTATCTCTTCTGGTTTGATACCAAGCCCTTTTGTCAACATACCAAAATTAAGATCTATGCATTTGTCTTTCCAATAGCCACCTGGCGCGTCAGCATTACATGTCTGGCCTATCATGCAAAAGCCGGTGTAGTGTCTACCGCTTAGTCCTACATTTTCAATGTCATTGAATCTGAGGCACATTTGCGGAACAACCAGAGGGTTTGCTGGCAATTCAAAAACTACTTGATTACCAACGACTCGCTGAAAGTCAACGATTGAGGCTATTGTGAAATATAGATCTTCTCTCCACCTGCAAACAACAGGGTAGCGTCTTATAATTTCGTGATCATTAGCCCGGAAGAACTTCTCAGTCTCCTTCCATGCATTGACATAGTCAAGATGCTTGTTTGTCGGCGGCTTTCCAATAAAGCCATAGTTTTCATGATCCGGACAGAAATACCTTGTAGTATCAAGCGTCCAAAAGAATTTTTCACAAATAGAGCATCTTTTTCGTATGAAACCCTCCCTGTCAAAAAGTGATACTTTGTAGTACCTGCTAGGATTAGATGAAAATAGCGCGGCCAGTTCCTTCTTTCCCAATGGCTGTTATCCTGTGTTAGACATCAAAATATACGTATTAATGCTTTCGTTGAATAGAGAAAGAAAGTAATAAGAGTGAAGAAAGGATGAACTGGTTAGGATTTGAGTGAATTCTCGATAAATTGTAGGTATCTCTCTTTTGGTGCCGCACCTATAGTCCTTCCCACTTCCTTTCCGCCTTTGAACAGCAAAAGTGAAGGGATAGATTGCACATTATACCTCATTGCAATTTCCTGATTTTCATCGACGTTTAGCTTGGTCACTTTGACTTTGCCTGCCATAATTTTTCCAACCTGTTCTACTGCTGGACCAACCATCCTGCATGGGCCGCACCATTCTGCCCAAAAGTCTACCAACACAGGCACATCTGACTTGAGCACTTCCTCATCCCATAGTCTGGTGGTGACATGGGTCACTGCATTATTATTATTATCTGTCCTGCTTTCCATGCTTCCAAGTACAATTGAAGGTATTTTAATCCTATTGGCTATATTACCCAAACCGACCTGTCGTGCCAAATGTGACAAATTCTGCTATTAGCTTCATGACAAAAGCAATACCTCCTACTGTAAGGAGACCAAGCACGACCAGACGCAGGTGTTGAAAATAATCGTCCTTACTGGTCTTTTTTGCCAGCCTGAGCGTCTGAACCATCTCTGTAACCTTGTGTTGTACAAGCGACAGGACATCCAATCTTTTAGCAAGCAATGTAATTCATGTTCTAAACGTAGTTGTGTTATATAAAATATCTGTCAATACCTTGAAAGGGAGGGGTGGACAGTATAGAGAGGCTCTTTATCTGTCCTCTGCATTTCAACAAATGTTTCAGTATTCTGTATGCCTTCTATCTTGCCTATGCGAGCGATGACAACATTGTGTAATTCCTCCAGAGTATGGGCGCTTATACTCACTATCATATCGAACCTGCCTGTAACCTCGGAAAGTGATCTAATTTCTGGAATTTTCATCAGTTCTCCATGAATGGGATCTTTCAACTTTGGATCTCGGTTTATTCCAACGGTTGCCTTGACATTAATCCCAAGCATGCTTTCATTTACAATCACTGTGAAATTTTTAATCAAACTGCGTTTTGCTAGGCGCTTTATCCTGCTATAAAGAACAGAAGCATTAACGTTGAGCTTTTTGCTCAACCTTGGAACCGAAATGCTTGCGTCCTTAGTAAGCTCAGATAATATCCTCATATCAAGCTCGTCAAACCTCTGCATATACTTCTGTACCGTTATTGGATAGCGTTAATAAATGTAATTCTAACCGATTATACTTCCAAAAAGCAATTCCTTAGCCTGCAGTATAGTGGATCATGAAAAACTTATGACCCTGCGAACCATAATGTATACAAAGATCCAGGCCGCGATAACATTATATAATTTGGAAGTCGGGGTTCTAATAGATGTTTGGGAGCAAGGGCGGAATTAAGCCCGGCCAATATGTATTTGTCGTGCAAAAAGATGGCAAGCACAACAAAATAATTATCGGTAGGATCAGATCAGCCAGCGGTAGCAAATTGCATGTTGCTGGAACCTCTGTTCGACCACTCGGCCTAATTGAGCGTATAGAATCTGGTAGAGCAAGCGGGCGTCCGATTGAAGTACTTAGCAATCCTGATCCAAACAACTGCATCTTTATGCTTATAGATCGAGTTGAAACCGGCAGGTTCGACGAACAAGTTGACCAATCCATGTCTCGGGTCATATTGATAAATGAAGGCAGATATCTTGTGCTTGATGGTTGGATAAAGGAGAACCTGCCAGACATATTTGCTGCAGCCTTATCCGCTGGAACGGAAGAGTCAAAGGCTCAGGCACGCCAAACACTTATTGAGAAAATGAATTCGCTTTATGAGCGAGATTTAAAGGACCATGTTTACGCTGTGGCAAGAAGTGCCAAGATACTATAAGCGAGAGTCTTTTTGTAGATTATCCTTAACCCGCTTTTTCATCTATCATCTATTAGTCGACCATACCGAGAACTAGATGAACAATAAAAATCTTCCAAAACTGCAACAATGCCATTCCCGATTATGATTATCATTACGTTATATCTGCTCTTTGTTAAAGACGCCTTAATCAATAAAAAATTTTCTGTGATCGCAAGAAATAAGTTTGAGCTGATAACTCACTTCATGTGTGTCTTTCTTCGGCCCTCCAAGCAGCCCAAGCTTTGATAAGAAAAAATATGAACATCTGACACTTGCTATCAGACAGACGGTGCTAGAGCGTGCGCACAATCGCTGTCAGAAATGCAACGTCAAGTTCAGCCCACGCATGCCGCCACAATTTGAGCACATTAATGGCTCTCTGAAGGATAATAGGCCAGCCAATCTACGAGCTCTTTGCTCCGAATGTTTTAAGTTAGTAGAGGATAAGGAAAAAAAGAGCAGAAATGGACTTATATCCAAGGTGCGCAACATTGTCAAATAGCAGAATAGTCTAAATATATCGTATGGCTTGATTTTTAGCAGAATGGGAATCATTCAGATGCAACTCATTTGCGATACCTGTGGTAAGGTGCTGTTGGAAAAGCACGGGGTGAGCGAAGAAAAGTTTCCTATAACAAACGAAGAGGCTCAGCAGCTAGATAGAGAGCATAGAGGACATGAATGCCATATCGAGCCTGTAGAAAAAGAACTGTAAATTGTTAGTTAATTGTCCCGATTATGCAAAGACTTATCGCTTAGAATCATATTTAGATGAACCTTATAGTTATCTCACGGCCCTTGCTGTGAGCATTGTATCTCCGTGTATCTAATGCTGCAAAATTAAAAAGTCAAAAAGAACCGTTAACATCTAGTTGCATAGCAAAGTGGGTGTGGGTGGGTGCTGACAGTAATCATATCCCCTCGTTTATTATGATCGTGAGACAGATAAACAAAAACAAGGAAGGATTGCATCTCTCTATCTTTGTATGTACATCTATACCGCAGATCAATATTCTGCCTATATCTTTCTGGACGAAATCAATCACAAACAAGAACATGATTTATTTCATACCTTTCTTTTATTATACCTGTGTTAAGCTTGTGGACACGGTGAGTAGCAAACCTATCTCTTGGTTCAAGGACTTTATTGGTGTAGGCTACCGTTACCATGACGTCTATATGAATGTCATACCTCTCTTTGGGGAGAAGAGGGCTGCATACCAACTTTGGAAAAAGACAGTCGATTCGTGGCCAGATGACGAAATAAAGCTTAGATTTGTGGAGCAAACTGATAGTTATTGGATAATAATTTATGGTGGCGCTACCTATAAGAACGAACACACCGGATTTGTTAAAAAGGTACAAGCGTCTGACAATTACAAACGGTTCAAGGAAGGCTACGAAAAGAAAGCAATTTTGCGGTTTGGAGTATACAAAGAGAACCCAAAGAAAAAGCCCGACAGCAGGAAGTACGACCTTGAGATTTTCAAGAAATCAAAATCAGTCTATGACATCTCATTTCTTAAGTATGAGGATCTTTTGCCCCAAAGCATTGAATGGCATTGCATAGAGGAGAACAAATGAAAAAAAAGTTCGAATGTGTGCAGGGATGTTCTGACTGCTGCATTTACAGAGATTATTATCCATCGATTGAGTATGGCAAGATAGGGGTACTTGTACTACCTGAAGAGAAAGCTGCAATAGAGCGCCTTGCAAAGAAGATGCATGTAAGAGTTAGGATAATACCTCGCCTCGCAGTTGGCAGGGTTTCTCCAGAGAAGATAATAGCCTATCAGATGATGGGCAAGAATGAGGATGGTAACCTATGCCCGTTTCTCGACACTGAAAGTAACGAGAGATCTGGTCACGGTGGATTTAAATGCAAAATATACTCTGAACGTCCACTTGCATGCAGAGCATATCCTGTAATTGATGCAACATACAAGACAGCCACTTTTGATTCACATTGCCAGTTTTGCAAGAAATTCTCTACAACCGAAGCTAGCACTCAAGGCTTACAACATGAGATTGAAGCGCTTGCCCGGATCAAAGCAACTGTAACCGCAGACAATGGTGTTTCTATCTGGCGATATGCAACTGCTACTGGTGAATCAAATGAGTTGCTGCCAGAGGGTTGGGTTCTGGACCATTAATATCCGTATTTTTGGTATAGTACCTGCCCATTTTTTTTGACAAGCAGGATTCTGTTCGCCGGTATCAATGTAAAATTTTCTGACAGCTTTAGAAATTCTTGTAGGGGCAATTCTACAATATTTTCAAAGTCTCGATAGCTAACAGAATATAGTGTTGCATCATCTGCATACAGCGCCTTGCTAAAAATTTCCTCTAACCTGCCTTTCCTTGTCATCAGATATTTGATATCTGCGATTATAATATGACTGGTGCGGCTATATATGTATCCACACAAATAATGTGTGAGACAAAAGCTTCTCTTGTCTCTTATGTTTGGTTGCTAACGATGTCTCTGTAAAGCTTACTATTACTTGGTCCCGTATGTATACTACTACTATTTCAATTTTATTGGTAATCTTTTCGAATTTAGCGGGACCTAGCGTAACGCGACATCTCTCTTGCAAGATATTATGATAATGATATTGGATCTCAACATCTCCAATAGGGAAGTTAATACTTAGCGTGTGTACATATCGTTCTTTTTCTCTGTTGATAGTGTTGCATGCTATTGTTGTGATATTTTACAAACTATGGTCTTTTTGCTTTAGTGCTGTCCACTTTTCAGAGACCTAGCTAAAATACTAATTGCATGTGTTCGACTACATTATTTCGATTTTTATCAAAATTCACGAATATATTATATATTATGTTGAGCCAATCCCGATATGCCAAAAAAGTCCTCCTCTACTATCAGACCTAAGAAGACCAGTGGAAGAGGAAAGCGTTACACTGTCAGACGTACTAATACGAGTACAGGGAGGATGAACCGTAGCAAAAGCAGCAGTACGGAGAATAGAGGAGGAAGAGGAAGCAGTAGTAGCAATACTGGCGGTAGCAGCTCGGCCTTGTCCTCGAGGACAAGAAAGGCGATCGATAAACTTCCTTCTCATGCACAGAAAATATACCGTGAGGCTCACAAGAATGCAGTCAAACAATATTCAAATCCCTCTAAAAGACGAGGGGGTAAGCAACAAAGCAAAGAACAGATCGCTCACAAGGTCGCCTGGTCAGCTGTAAAAAAAGAATACAAGAAGAAAGGTGA
>DAINRW010000022.1:0-13190 GCA_036741615.1 Nitrososphaera sp. | reverse complement strand
CTCACTCCCAGGAAGTCTTGATAAGTTCAAGCCCGCTTTTACTCCATGAAGATTAGTAATACGGACAATGCCTTTACTATCTCCATAGGACACAAGTTGAATACAAGATCAGAACAAAAGTGAAGGCAATACTTCGAGTATTGCGGAGATAAAAACCTTCAGTGCCATGAAAATTATCTCTACTGGACGAGCGAAGAATCATGCTCAAACTAGCAAGAGAGTGAGAGTACTGAAGGTGTTTTCTGGTTATCTATTAATCATACTTATGAAAAGGTTAATGTTAACTTTGAATTGAATAAGTAACAAGCTATTTTTAGGACAACGACAACTGCACATACAAAAGAAAAAAGGGAAAAGAGTTGCCGCTATCTGGCTTCGAGCTCTGCTGCAATATTAGTCAGTGCTTCCTCTGTTGTTCTCAAAATGCCATCTTCTGCAAAACCTCTTCCAAAGAATGGAATGCCAGACAAATCCACGTTCCAAATCACGTCAATCCTTGTTGCATTAGCAATAGATGAATGACTTAGTGTGAGTGTTCTTGTACCTGTCACAGGTCCTTCAGTGATATTTGTTTCTATGACAAACTGTTCTGGATTCACAGTTACAAATTGATGAGTTACCGTTTCTCCAAGAGGACCCGCCTCTATAGTTACTTCTCTTTCGGTTGTATTAGCTGTCATATTAATGGTAGCCGTGCTGATATTTTTTATACCTTTGAAAGTGGACCAGTATTTTGCCTCATTGTCTATATCTGAAACAACATTCCAAACCTGATCAATAGGAGAAGATATCTCACGACTGGCCTTAATCTCTTCTAATGAAGAAGCTGTTGCTTGAGGAATTTGCCATCCTGAAGTCATTACAACCGAAGCTATTGCTAGAGCCACTACTGTTATGATGGTGTGTGTTTTCGTATTTGTATTTTCTTTCTTACATTTGTCATTGTTTTTCATCATGGGCTATAGTGTCTGAAATTTTTTTAACCCTTGTTAACCTATGAGACGTAACTTAGTTACCTTAGGGCTTGAATTTCTTAATCGATTTAATAGAGAGAATAATAATTTATCTTGGCTGAAAGAAAAAGATAGGCGATTGCTTCCATGCTCTTGAGAATTAATCTTATTATTTTTGGTAAAACATTGGATTGCAAGTGAGAAGAGGATTGCGATGTGGAACACAAAATCTATTCTACAGGGCTGGACAATTGGTTGAAAGCCTATGAGTAACTGATACTCGAACACGCGACGCCATGATATGTCATCTAGAAAATATTATTCTCTGATGTCTTGTTCTCACATTCTTCACTATTCCCAGCGCAATTATCCAGAATCCGAGAAAAAGAAAGATTATAGGACCTGGAAACCAGATTAAGGTCAAGCCTCTAGTAGATACCACACCGGCTATCACCATAAGAGTGCCAGTTACAATTAACAAGATCGATACCAAAATTGATCCTCTTTTCACTGAAACAAAGAATGCTGCTGTTGCCAGTGCAACTGCTCCAAAGCCAAAAATCATTCCTCTTACCATTGAGCTAAGCGGCAATAAATCGCCTCCTCCTGCTGCGTTTGTAGCAACATCCACACCAGAGATGAGAAACAGAATAAGTGCTGCTATGGCTAATGCCTTTGCCAATCTTGTAGTCAAGGTCCGCCTTTACCCTATCTTGATATTGCCACATCAATTTGTGGGATCTGTATCTTCTTTGAGCCAGTGACCGCACCAACTATACCAGCAAGTACGCTTGGGATAGCTGTCATTATCATGACCTGCGAAAGACTAGCATACATGCTTGGCAAAATGTCATCGATAGATAGATTGGGTTGATTTAGCAATTCTGCAAATGCCATCGGAAGCATGGGATAGTTAAAAATGTAGAATATAATACCAATTAAACTTCCTGCAATTATCATGCCCGTTCGTGGGCCTGCTCTATGGATCGCAATATCTGCTATAATAGTGCCTGAAATGATTGCGAGTAGCTGCCAAGGAAGGAAACCCCCTAAGAATTGATATGCTGGTGCAATGTTTGCAAGCACATTCAAAGTTATTACAGCTCCTGCTACTGCACTTGCTGCGCCCAGTCGACCTATCGTTCTAGATGATATAAGAAATATCATTGCACTAACAAATGGAAGTGCTATTGTGGCAATTGCTACACCGGCCGCTGGGTCGGGATTAAAATTAAAGTGCTCGCCATTAGAAAGGGGAAGCGCAAACATAAAGATATACCAGGTAGCGGAAAACCATAGGGCAGCAAAAGCTGGGATCAAAGCAATTCTGGCTAGTGTTTGACTTCTCTTCGATTGTATATATTGCAAGATCCTTGCAAGCCCAACTACAGCAGCAATAGCGTTAATCAAAATACCTGTGGCAAGCGCCAAGTGTGGTGGGCTCATCAGACCATCGACACCAAACACCGAATGCCACACAAAATCGCCTGGTCCTGAAATAAGTTGGATGGCTGCGCCTATTATCAATAATTTAAAAGCAGTGTAAAATGATTTACTTCGGATATCTTCCCTATTTTTTAGAGAAATGAATATACCAATTATCGCTGCAAATGTTGTCAGGCCAACACCTGTGTAGAGTACCGTATGAGAGGGGGTGAAAAATGTTTCGGGTTCTCTTAGAATATGCGATGTAATGTCCCAGCTTGCACCACCTATCTGTAAGATTCCACCTGCAGTGGCTACAAGCAGCGCTACCAGGAGCACATTTGTGTTCATAGGCGATAATTTCAGAGACACAGTTATTGACACAAGCCAGCCCTTAATAAATATGACTGACTGGTCAGTCATATTTATTAAATATGGTTTTTAATTTGCAACATCAAAAAAACTACGGTCAATTCTTCATGACGGACAAAAGAACTCGCAATCCCAGCAGGGATTGTATTGCCGATAGTTATGACAGAAACAGTCCTGCAAACTTGAGGTATAAGGTGCGATCTTATGCCTCATATATCCTGTCTCTGTTCGCAAAAGCTTTTCATATTGTCATACACAGTCCTTTATTCGGGTACCTCCACAACAGATTAGAGGATCGTGCACCTATAGATCTTGGATCAGGCAAATGGAGAGAGAAAAAATACAATGCGCACAAAATTTAATCCACAATACAGGACAGAGATAAAAGAAAGGATTATGCAGTCAGCGATGGAGAATTTTTCTAAGAAAGGGTTTGATAGAACAAGAATGGAAGATATTGCAGCAGCAGCTGGTATAGCCAAGGGCACGTTATACCTTTACTTCAAAGACAAAGAAGGTCTCTTTTATGCAATATGTGATCACAATCTAGAAGAATTAAGAAATCAGCTGTCTAGATCATTCAATAGAAAAGAGAACATTCTGCTAGATGCGGAGAGATTCTATGAGGAGTACCGAAAAGGAAGTCTTGGCAGTGATACCATATGGTTTGAAATGATTGCATTATCAACACGTACTCCGAAATTAAGGAAAATATTAGCTGAAAACCAGAGCAAGGTATACCAAGTGGTAAAAGAGTTTCTAAAGACACAAATTGAGAGAGGATTTTTAAGAGAAGATACCAAAGTCGATGTTGTTGCTTCAGTTCTTATGGCACTTTACAATGGCTTAGCTGTAAATAAGCTATTATTACAAACAAGTAATTCTGAAAACCAAAAAGCATGGATTGAAACAATAAGAGCGCTGATTGGAACAGAGTCGACCAAGCAATAGTTTTTTTGACGGGATCCTAGTTTAGTTCCAGCATATAATTAGCCCATCAAGGCTTAAAGCAGCAGACATTTTTGCAGAGCTTGTTCGTTGGTTTATCAGTGGATGCAGTACTCGACAGGTTTCTGTTATATCCTATCCTTTACCTAACCAGACAGAAAGGAGATTCAAATGAATTTTTATCCAAATCCCAACAGACCCAAGTTTTATGATCACAATAGCTCTGGGGCTAAATTGTTTAATATCCTCAACAATTATTTACAATAAGAGAAAAAGTTTGAGCGATATGAAGCAACAAGTGGCACTTGTAACTGGCTCCAATCGAGGAATAGGTTTTGAGATAGTCAAGCAGCTGGCCATGAAGAAAATTGATGTAATCCTTACTTCAAGAAATTCAGCTAGCGGAGAGGCTGCAGTAAGGAAGCTTGCTAAAGATGGGGTGAAAAAAGTGGTTTCCATGGAATTAGATATTTCCAGTCAGGTCAGTGTCGATAGAACTTTGGACAAGGTTGAAAAAAGTTTTGGAAGGCTTGACATATTGGTAAACAATGCGGCCATCCTCATCGATAATGATGATATTACTGCATCAAACGCCGACTTGGAAACCGTAAAGATTACTTTGGAAACCAACCTACTTGGCTCTTGGCGTATGTGCAAAGCTTTCATCCCTCTTATGAAAAGGAATGGTTTTGGTAGAATAGTGAATGTTTCTAGTGGCTCAGGCGAATTTGAATATATGGCCACATCTGGAGGACATTGGCCAGCTTATTCTGTGTCAAAGACTAGTTTGAACGCTTTGACAGTCATACTTGCATCTGAACTGAAGGGAACCAATATTCTTGTCAATGCAGTATGTCCTGGATGGGTACGAACTGATATGGGAGGGCCCAATGCTACAAGATCAGTTGAAGAAGGTGCTGCTACACCTGTTTGGTTGGCAACTCTGCCTGATGGTGGACCAACAGGATGCAATTATTATGATAAAAAGCAAACCATTTGGTAAAAAAGTTCTCTCCTTATGCATTAAGGTGAAGACAACTAACTCAGGCCGAAAAAATGCTCCTGTCAACCAGCAGATTTAGTCGATAGAATAATTGATAAAATCAACGAGCAAAATGATTAAGTGCAGACCTTATCAGTTGTTGATTTTCATTGCCTTTTTATTGAACTTACCTTTGACGGCTACTATAATAAGAGTTGGTTAGAATAGGCTTTGAAGAATGCTACTAAGGGTCATGTATATCAAATTTATTTAAGAAGCGATCACCTAAGCACACCTGCGAATTTAGATTCAAATGAGTTTTATCTAACTCGACAAGCTCTGCCAGAGATCTCAAACCGCGCATGCTCTTTCTTATAAGAGGGTTCACAATTAACCATGCCATAATTATGAACTCTGTAACATTAAATTACTTTTTTACATAGAGTTATTAACACAAATGGAAAAAGACAACAATACGGTCGGAGATAGTATAAAGAATGACTTTGTTAAGAGTGATGAGAGTAATAATAACAACAACCATGAATCAGCTGCAGAAGTACTAGAGAAAGGTGACATCTTCTTCTTTTACAGGCCGAAGGCGAAGGTAGTTAATGATGGTAGTGGGGGTGATGTTAAAAGCATCGAAGACATAAGACGGTTTTTCATGGTTACTGCATCTACTATTACCGCTGCTGCAGACAATACTGGAAGCGAATATCAGGAACAATTTGATAATACAAACCGCACAACATCAAAAGAAGAAGGAGAATCATCAAGGTATAGACTCTTTGTCATTGGTAAGAAGTCATTGCCCGAGATCAGGACTACGGAGGCAAGAAGGTCAGAGAGATATTGGGCAAAGGTTGGAGGCATATTTGAAAATCCTCAGGAGCTCACCAACGAGCTGTTGGCAGATGAGTTTAGGAAAGGAGATGCTGCCAGGCCTGTTGGTGAGGGAAAATATGCAATAGTGAAACATCAAGACCATGCAGAGCTAGCGTATGTCTTAGAAATGCCAGAGGAGCCAGGAGAGGCCCAGAGGGAACTTGGAATAGAAAAGGAAGCGAGCTATATTATTTCCGTTATCAATCCAAAAGTCCCTGTCCCTGCAGGATATCCAAGTTCTGAAGAACCACCAAATTATCCAGAGTCCATTTTGAAGGAATTTGGGCAAAACGAGAACTTTGTTTCGCTTGCCAGAGACTTGAGATTTATCAATTTTCAAAACGCTCAAATGATACTTGTTGGAGCCAGAGAAGGAAAGGATGTAATACAGAAAGAATTTGGAATAGATATAAAAGAGGAGAAAGAGACAGTGCATTCCGCCGATGTCTTTAGCAAGCTCAAAATTGAAAAAGACAGAGTTCCGATAAAGCCTTTGATTGAAGGCAAATTTGAATGATATCTGGGTTCCAGTCAAGAAATTGATTGGATGCTACATATGCTCCAATCCTTGATTTTTTCACCTAAAATGATAATAAATAAGATCGACTAAGAATAACCTTTTGTTATCATTAAATAGGAACGCTTGTAATTTGCTACACAATAGTGCGCGAAACCAATCAAAATTTTAAGACTTTGCAAGTGAATTTCTAAAAAAAGCGTTTGTGTGTTATTACCATGTTTCTTTAGTTGCCTGCTTCTCGTGCTCGAGAAAGTGTCATCATTTGAGAAGTTACTACTCAAAAGATTCAAATGAATTTTTATCCAAACCCCCGACGGGACATCGTGAAATAACCCGATTCTCACATAGACTAACTATTTCCAGCATTAAACTAGAGAAATCTGATGAAGATACAATCTAAATGATGGAAGTGCAGATGATATGTGCTCTAGTTTTCTCTCTTGGTTGAACCTAAAATCTCTAGATAGTGTGGGTTATACATAATGCCGAGGATGTTACCGAAAGGGTCCACCACAGAAGCAGTGATGAATCCCGCTTCACCACGCTTCGTGAGAGGTTCATATTCTTTCGCACCCATAGCCGTTACCTTTTCAAGTGTTGCTGCCACATCATCGACATGCCAGTATACAACTGCACCTCCTGGGGAGGCAACTGCACCTTTAGATGCGAACTTGCTATCAATGATGCCAAGTTCATGCTGGTAGTCGCCAAGGCGGAACTCTATGTATGCTGGGTGCTCGGAGTCTGGGCGTTCAAAGTATGGCTCTATGCCCAGCAGCTCAGAATACCACTTCTTTGCTGCTTTCATATCTGCAGCGTAAAAATTGACAGTGGCTAGTCCTCGTAGTAGCGTCTCTTTACCACTAGTCTTTTTCATAGTCACAGAGTTAGCAAAGTGCATATATAATAATATACATTAATCAAAGTCATTAAGTAGTCGAGTGGCTCGAGTAATTGGCTCCAATTGAGGGATTAGTTTTTGAGATAGTCAATACGTCGTTTCAGACCTCTCGCCAGTGTCCTTTTCAGTATGCAAATAGGCGGTATATTTAGCCGTCACAATGCTGTGAAAAAAAAGCGCTGCTCACTATCGCCCACCATGTACGGCACGCGCATGCATAGTAACTCTGCTGCTGTTTTATCATGCAATGCAAGACTTTTTAGTCTCAGAATGAAGCTCTCTATTTGTAGTTGGTCAAGTTAGACGACAAGTCGCGTATAGAAGCCGAGCAGATAATAAAAAACGAAATCTCAGTCGTGACTACCAATCCTTCTGTCATTAGAGGCAACAACGGTTGCGCTGCCTGTCATGTGCTATTCAAGGTAAAGGAAGTCATGAAGGTAAGCGAACAGGACGCTGCAGATCTGCTTTCAGAAGTGCTTTTGGACAATACTCCACTCAATGACCAGTTTATCTCTATGGTGGAGCAGATCCACATGAAAGCCCGTATGATGGGTGTAACTTTTGCAATCAAGACTAGAGAAGCGAAGGATCGATATATCGATGCCAACTTTAAGAATACACTAAGTGAACTTGTATCCGATGCTTCAGTCTATGGAACCGAGTTGCTAATGAGAAAGCTGATTTTATCGCATATTGCCCTCAACATAGCCCAAAACCTTGGAGTAGACTATCATGCGGCGACAGAGGAGCTATACTATCACATGAGAAAGAACGATATGGCTACTCATCAGGAATTGATGCAGGCGATACGGTCTTTATTGACCAAAAGAAGCGTAGAAAAGCCTTGATAACAGACGACATTTACAGAAAACCTGATGGATTTATGGAGAGGTATCTTCTGCACAAAAAAGCCCCCCTTTAAATCCGCGCTCAAACTAGCAAGGGCGAAAAAGGTAGCGGATATGTTCGAGATATTTTCTGGGTGTATCTAACAAAGTATGCACTTGGCCTCCGATGACGATGATTTGTATTAAAACAGAGAAGATGTTTTTACCCGTTTATATCTATACAAAGAAGTAAACTAAAGCTTTACAAAATATCCAAATGGCTCGGTAACCGAATTGCATACTGCTGCCAACAACTCCGTATACCTTCTGGAATCGTAGGTAGTCTTTTCATTTATTAACGCAACAGGAATGGTTCTTTTTCTAGAATTGTTCCGATAATAATCAGTGATGACATATTGCAAAATCTGACCTGCCCTCATGGATTTTCCCTCATCTTGCAGTTGATAGATAGCACCAGTTTCAACAGTACTGAAAGTGTATGCATTAGCATCCTTAGATAGCATCTTTGTAAAGATCAGATCAACTAGCGGAACTCTGCCTTCCTGCAGCTGTTTCTTGTATTTCTGAAATATACTATTTACTTCAGGCATTCGTGCTCTGACTTGAGAGATACTGTTACCTTGAGCCATTATCTCCAATATTTCCCTCTGGAATCTTGAGAAGTACGCAGGAGTATCATGTCTTCTTGTTTCTATCCCGCGGTCCTTTATTGTTCCATCCTGGTAGCATCCAAAGTACCGGTTAGGAACGCCAACCATTGGATTGCTTTTGCTTGGCAAGAACGCTATCCATTTGTATTCTCCTTCATACGAGATCTCGAAATTTGTAGCTTTTTCAATTTCTTCTTTTAACTTCATGTACTGTTGTTGTTGTTGCTGCTCCTGCTGGTGTGATGGTGGTGCCCCATCTAATGCCTTCTTGTTTACAAACAGCGAATCAATTATCAGGTGAAGCACATTATATTCTAGGTCTTCTGCAATCTTGCGAGCCTTATTTGCAATGAAGCGTGCCCAAGCACATATTGCAATGTGCCCATCTATTAGCCCAAAATGAGAATGTGCATGTCCTTGGTATCCAAAGCTTACGTGACCTATTGTCCTTAGTATACCCTGCCTTGAATCAAAGATAGCCCAGCTTTTGTCATCTGTTGCTAGCTTTCTGAGGTGTTTGTACTCCTTTCTGTTTTGTAATGGTATTTCTAGTGATTCAGCTACAAGCCCTTTTCGCTTTTGGCAAATACGATATCCAAGTTCAGGCACAATATTTTTGGAATCTGGGCAGCAGTCGCAGTTAATTGTATCTGCGCCCACATTCAGCTTGGTGATAATAGAAGGATATAATGACACAAAATCAAATTCAGCGACCTTTTCATAAACTCCTACACGCGGCTCCATGATAAGTCCACCCCGGTCAGCTACTACTAGTTCTTTTATCGTCTTGACCTTCTCCAAGCTGGCAGGCTTCCAAGGCACTAGCATTTTCCGCTTATGCGCAAGGTAGAACTGCATGCTTGTCAATGCCCGCCCAATTGTTGATCTGGAAATGGTATGTAATGGCACTCTACAAACCCTTGCTAATTCGAATAGTCCATGGAGTGCAGACGGATCGTGAATCAGGCTGTTGTTTGTATCTATATGAATCCGTCCAAAGAGCATGGCGCTAGCAGCCCTATAATGGACTCGCCCATAAGAAAAATAGGTAATTCCTTTTTCTTTTTTTGGACCTACAAAAATAGGTACCGACTCTCGGCTCAATACCAGCTGCATCTGGTTGTTTTTTTCTGCTCGTGTTGTCAGGTAAGGGAACATCCATTCATCGCCATCCTGAGAGAATATGAAATCTGGATCGATAGTTGCCGCCTCTCTCATCAGTTCATAGAGTGCATCCTCTTCAGACTCTTTTCGAATCTCGATGGTTTCATCTTCATCACCACCATTTTCTAGCTTTATTATGATTCTATCTATTTTATCGGTGAACGAAGGGAGTCGACCTTCCTGTTTTGGCATGACATCAACGCTGATAACTTTGAACTCTGGAAGGCGATACTCTGTGAATCTGACATTATCGTCTAAACCCCATTCAAGCTTGCCATCTTTGCGTACATCTACGTTGCATTTAGCAAGAGGAAACAGATCATGTTCGTACAAGTAGGCCTGTGCTGGTAGTATGTCGATATTGTAAAGCCTGAATATGTCGTGTGTATCAATGTCCTCTATTGTATTAGCCAGTGGCGCAGCTTTGCTTGCATCCGCTAGTATAAGCTGCAATACTATACTCTGCTCATGATCTCTGATCCTTTCATGTCTTGATACAAAGTCATAACTTTTGATGTAATGTTGAACTGCTCTATTTTCTGCCAATATCTCGAGATCCGTTTTGTTGTCAGTGCCTACATATATTGAAGGTGTCCAGCTGTCTTCTAGTCTGTAGATAGAATGACCATTTTCATCTTTAATCCAGAAAACCATCCTGTCCTTTATAGGATATGCATCAAACAGCCAACCAGAGACTGTCAAAGCTGATGCTGTTTTTCCTCCTTCTTTTCGTTTCTGAGTTTTTCTATTGCTCGCTTCAATTCCTTGATGATAAGGTGCTGCTTGAATAGAAGAGTCATGATCACTGCTTCTTCAGGAAATGGCTCTCCTTTCGCATTGATTGCTTCTGCATATCTGTAACAGAGTCGGAGCATTTCGTCAAATTCCTTTCGTTCTTGCCCGCGCAGCAAGTCTGCATAACCTTCGTATGACTTGATAATCTGCGTCAGAATGTCATCGCTTGGATTCAGTGACAAGCTATTATCTGCTCTCTCATTACTCCTATCTGCTTGGCAATTTCCATCAGTTCCTTGTGATGATGGAAGATTATGCTGATGAAAATAGGATGTATCCTAACCAAGCTGACAGCACCAGAGCAAGCTGAGATGTACAGCTGCGGAATTGCAAACATATCATCAAAGTCATTTCTTTCGCTACGGTCAAGGTGCTTTCTATAATCTCCCCATTCAGATTTCTCCTCAACCAGAGCTAATCGAAACGATGGTATGGTTCTTCCCAAGCTTTTCACCCACTATGCTAAGTCGTTGTTACAACCAGTCGCAATTGACATAGCGACGTTCTTTCAATCTTCCAGTGACAGGAATAGCATAATCCACACTTGGCACAAATGTGCGGAGTCCGTTTATTACAGTCATTACAAGCTCTGTATAGATTGGCAGCAGCTTGTGCTAGGAAGTCATGTCTACGTCGCATAGTCTAGAAATATTCAGCTTTTACATAAACAGCAGAACACGTTGAGGAGAGGGGGAGGGGGCCATATTCGAGGAGTACTGTCCTTTATTAGGTGCCATATTTCCATATGTCAAATCTTATGCAGGTAATCAGCCATCATCAGTATCTATGCTCTACTTGCGGTTCTGTACTTAAAGAAACTACAGAGTATATCGAGATTCGTTCATTGAAAGAAGAGTGCCCAAGCTGCGGTTCGATTCTTGCTGAGAGTCTGATAAGAAGGACACTTCGACCTGAGGCCAAAATCTCTCCACCAAAGATCCAAACCGCTGATACCTTGCTTCAGCTGAAGAAATTAAGGTTTGATATTCCCGCAATAGATTCCTTTATTGAACTTACGGCTAAGGATCTGTGTTCCATATCTGGCTATGGCGCGAATGTATTGCTTACAAGATTATGCGTAAGATCTCTGTTACCTGAAAGGTATGGTGGCCTAAATTCACCTTATGTCATGGTTGCAGATGCCGGTAACCGTACTGATGTTTATGGTGTGGTTAATTTCGCAAGACAGTATGGAATGAGTAAGAAAAATGCTGCAGAGAGAATACTTGTAGTTAGGGCATTTACCGTATATCAGGTAAGGCGATTAATATCGGTTGAGTTGCCTGAGATTGTTCAGAAATACCAAGTTAGAAGTGTAATTATTCCGGGCTTACTAAAGGTATTTGATGAAGATCCTAACATGAGAATGAAGGATGTAAAGAAAGAAACCTCAAGAATAATAGAAGCGATAAATGAATTATCAACCAGAGTGCTGGTTGTGACTTCAGTCCAACAAGGAGGTAGTACACACTCAGAATCAGTTTTACGGGCATTCAAAAAACGTATCAATCTTCTTCGAAGAGATAAATACAGTACACTAAAAGCTGAAATTTATAATCAAGGCGACAGCAAAGTTGTTAACTTGACAGAAAGAGAGCTTAAGATCACATCTAAAAAGTAGCATGCAACATGCGACCTCAATAGGGAAATACCTCCGAGATCTCAGCCAGACAAGAATCAAGATCAAAATCATCATAAAAAGGTGGAAGTTGTGGTGATATCTGAGAGATATTTTCCAAGTGTATCTAAGGCCTATCGATCGGATTTTTCTTGTAGCGCCGCCTCTTGCTCTCAGGCAGCCTTTCAATCGCATAGCGGAGCATCGTCCGGGGCATAACACCGAGATGCTTCTCAAGGAACGCCTGTTCTGAAGCAACATCCCTCTTGCCCACTTCCCGCAGCATCCAACCGGCGGCTTTGTGGATAAGGTCGTGTCTGTCCTGCAAGAGTATCTCAGCAATCTTCAATGTGTCGGAAAAGTCACCGTTCCGGATAAAGTGATACGTGGCTAAGATCGCTATCCTTCTTTCCCATACGTTTTCCGATCTGGCAAGCCTGTACAGCAGCCTCCTATCTTTGTCAATTAGGTGTGCTCCGAGTATGTTTGGTGCGGACAGGTCCACAAGGTCCCAGTTGTTCACCTGCTTTATGTTCTCTAGGTAGAACTTCACAATCTCTTCTTTTTCTTCCCTGCTGCTTAATGCACTGCTGTATCTCCAGACAAGGATCAAGAGCGCCACAAGCCGCTCCTCGTGAATACGAGAGTAAAGTAGCGTCTTGACCTCTACAAGATGGAGCTGGCTGAATTTTTTGGCTACCTTCCTTGACTGTGGTACCGTGACGCCTATGAAGATGTCACCCTCGCCGTACTGGCCCAGCCCTGTTTTGAAGTACCGCTGCAGTATCGCTGCTTTGTCGGGGTCTGCCATACTCTTCAGCTCCTTTCTGACCTCTACGGCCTTCATTTCTCTTGTGTCAGGTATCAATTATGGCTATTATTTGAGGATGTTGTGGACTGTGGGATGGTATTGATTTGAAATAGAATTGAGGAGCTAATCTAAAACGCACTAGCCAGTGCTTCCAGTATATCGGAGGAGTCGTTCAAAAAAGTGTTCAGACAATCTGCAGCCGTTCAATCAACAACCTGAAATTGAATTATTTATCGGCTCTTATAATTACATAGTCAATGACTCGTTCCTCAGAAAGTTCATTCATCTTTAATATGGATGTATATAGAATTTTTT
>DAINRW010000021.1:0-13350 GCA_036741615.1 Nitrososphaera sp. | reverse complement strand
TTGAGGTAGATTATCTCCTTGCCAGAAGACTGGTATTTTCGTGCGTAAGTGATAATGTCTCGAATAGCATACTCTACCCCATGGATCCTATCTGATACCTTCAACCTGAACCCTAGGGGAATTTGACCGAGATAAAATGTTATGTGTTCAGAACTTAATGGGCATTCGTACCAGGCGAGGCATAAATTTAAAGCCTCTCTGAGGTGTCCTGCTCCTTGCAAATGGTCGCTAGTTATGATGAAGTAATGAAATTGGCACTGGAGCGAGGATTCTATTTTCCTAGTTGCGAGATTTATCCAGACGGGCCTGCTGGCTTTTGGGAATACGGGCCTAGAGGCGTAAACATGAAAAACAAGTTCATCGAACTATGGCGGCGTGAGCTTGTACGGCGCGACGGCATGCTAGAAATTGATGGATGCCAGATAATGAGCAAAAGCGTCTTTGTCGCATCGGGTCATATTGGCAACTTTACTGATCCTGTAGTAAAATGCACAAAGTGTAGCTCCTCGTTTCGTGCAGACCGCTACATTACAGAGAAAACAGGTGAAAACGTATTAGAGAGAATGGCAGAAGAGGAGATCAGTGCGCTCATAAAAAAGTACAACCTGCGATGTCCAAATTGCAGTGGCCAGTTTGGAGAAGTAAGCAAGTTTAACATGATGTTTCGTGTTGGCATCGGCCCTACAGCAGAGGAAGCATATCTTCGTCCCGAAACCTGCCAGACTATATTCGTGGATTTTGCACGTGTTTTTAAGACAATGAGAGGTCGCCTACCACTTGGTATAGCACAGGTAGGCAAGAGTTTTAGAAATGAAATTGCTCCAAGGCAGAGCCTTCTTCGCTTAAGAGAGTTTTACCAAGCAGAGATAGAGGTCTTTTGCAATCCAGAAAGACTAAATGAGATATCAAGGTTCGAAGAGGTCAAAGATACTGTACTTCGATTAACGAACGGATCATCTTCCTCCTCGGTCATTGAAGTGACCGCGGAGGAGGCACTGGCTCGAGGGTTAACGCCGAACAAGCTTATAACTTATTATCTTGCCCTTCTCGTGGAATTTTATGACAAGACAGGCATAGACCTAAAACGGAGCAGGTTCAGGACTTTATCAACCGATGAAAAAGCCTTCTATGCTTCTGCTGCGTTTGATTTTGAAGTCGAGACAAGCATTGGATGGCTTGAGCTGGTGGCATGTAATTACCGGTCTGATTATGACCTAAAAGGACATGCAGCCACAAGCAAGCAAAACCTCGAAGTAGTAGACTCGGCAACCCAAAGCAAGGTGTTGCCGCATGTATTTGAGCTGTCGATGGGAATTGACAGAAGCATATACACAATTTTGGAACACTGTTACTATGAAGACGAACTGCATGATGATAGAGTGGTGCTTCGCCTAAAGCCTTACCTTGCACCAATTCAAGTCGGAGTACTGCCCCTGATGACTAAGGAGGGGCTTGACCAAAAAGCAAGCGAAATCAATTCTAAGCTAAAATATGACTTTGACACCTTTTATGATGAATCAGGGTCTATTGGTAGGCGTTACAGAAGGCTTGAGGAGATAGGGACACCGTTAGCTGTAACTGTAGACAAGACAACAATGCAGGATGATACTGTGACTGTAAGACACAGGGACACAATGCAGCAGGAAAGGATCAAGATATCCGAACTTTATCAATATCTCCATAAAGCAGTTGGACTGCGCTAGATTCATAGGCACACTCTTGCTAGGTTAGTAGCAGTAAGTTAAACGAAATTTGTTACGGTGCCTCTCTATTTTGTCAGGGCGATATTGCTTTTTTTATGATAGGCACTAATGGAAGGTAATTAAGAGCTACTAGAATCGAAAGAAATTAAAACGAAAAAGATATGGGAAATGGCGTGAAAAGAAGACGGGAAATAGGAAAAGTATAGCATCGGATAACGATTTGCCCTTAGAAAAGTGGCTTGTCTGCTATCGGAATCCAGCTTCAAATAAGCACCCAGGTGGCTCTGTGTTTATTCGTCAATTCTATGCGCCAGGTTATTACGAAGCCTATGATACTGTTTTGACGTATGCTGAAAATATGAACATGGAGGTGGTGTGGTTCCGTGAAAAGCATTCCTGCCAGCCATTTCTTAATTGGGACATTCCCGAGCTCGAATCGCTTTGCACATACTGTAACAAAAAGTTCAACACCTTTGAACCAGTGCCCTGCAGGCATGAGCGCTGCAATGCGGAATTTTGCTCAAAGGAATGCATGGCAAACCATCTCGCACTGCGTCATAAAATTAGCGATATATCAGAGCGGAGTTAGTCTTTGGTATACCTCGGATTCATGCACATATGGCACAAGCCATTCTATTGCATCTATGCCGCCCTTTACCGTTACTAGGTCTTCCCAAGCAAGTTGTATTAACAGACATGTATTAATTCCTTTACAAGGACCTAAGTTATTGGGCATATATGATGAGATTAGCAGACGGTGGGCGAATTCTGCTATTTAATAGCAACATCTTCGAGCCTCGTCAAGGGTTATCTCCCTCATCATCCAGGAATGATCGGCAAGAAAGGCGACCAATGTGAGATCAAAAAGAGTTGTTATGATGAATAACGCGTCGCCTAGAAAGCCAGCCGCCTTTAGTGGGTTAGACGATAGATTGTCGATGTGGACTAGCTAATTTCATCAATGCTTGACGAGATCAAGGGTGATCATCCGTATACGTGCAGGATCTCCCATGAATTGTTCGATGCAGCGTGACGAGTATTGTCTTGGTGCACCATCCTGCTGACTTACTACTGAAAAACCAAGAGAGATGAAGCAGGACTTGAGCCAATCAGTCCAGACAGAATACTGATCATCGCTTACGGGCTGCAACAACTCGTCAGTTAATTCTGTAACGAGCTCGAGATGTCCCTGTTTTCTTAGTTTCAAGTACACACATTTATAGAAGGGCTTCCACTGGTCTTCTTTTTTCTGATCAACAAATGTTGGATCAGGCAGTACTATTATGAATTGATCAACAGACTCATCCAAGAATTTAGGAATAATGTCTTCAAACGAGCTGTTTATGATAACAACATTGGGAAGGTTGATTCTTGACCGTGCTTGTATGCACTGATCATTGTTGAGTTCGATTCCAACATACATCCAACTAGGATTGCGCTTGGCGAGGATTTCAAGCAGTCGACCATCGCCCATGCCAAGTTCTACAACTAGCTTGGTATAAAATGGGAGAGAAAGATTCATCCTCCAGGGTTAAGCCTTGATTAGCTCAGCTTCAAGCAATTGTTGCAGGAGTTGAACCGCTTCTTGTTCGACCTGCTGTCTTGGCAAACCTAGCTTTGCAGAGAACTGATCGGTGATTTGGTTAATTGTCTTGGTTCCGTCACATGCGTTCCAGAATTCCACAATCGCCTCATTAACCATAAACCCCTGATCCTTACTATTCGCAAGTAGGAGTGATCCGTCTTCCTGTTTTGAAAATGTGCCCGTTTTCAGAGGCTTGCTCTTTTCATAATCGATCTGGAATCGTAACTTTGGCTTGCCAAAACCAAGCTTTTCCCGCACGTCTTTATTCATTTTTTCAAGGCTCCAAGGCGGATCCCAAACTATGTCGACATTGATATCGCCTACCCCATTTACCTTTCCCACGTAGCGTTTGACATCACTCACTAGGGTATCATGAAGCGGACAACCTCTGGTGGTCATTGTCATCTTGATGTCTACGTCTTTACCATCAGCAACCTTGACTCCATATATGAGTCCCAGGTCTACTACATTGACAGGTATCTCCGGATCCATACACTTTTTTAGTGCAGCATAAACTTGCTCTTCAGTTACTGTTTGCTGTGTCGACATGGTTCTACCTTATATTGAGTTGGATAAAACATGATAAAAACTTTATCAGCCAAGCAGGGATTTAAGATTCTTGTCAAATGGAGGCTTGAGTACCCCTTTCTCGGTAATGATGCCTGTTATTAGCTCCGGTGGAGTCATGTCGAATGCAGGGTTAAACACTCTGACGCCTTTGGGTGCAATCCTCCTCTTTCCTACCTTTACCACTTCGTCTACTGATCTATCTTCAATTATCACATCTTCAGGCGTGCTCTCAAAATCAAATGTTGATAACGGCGCTGCAACGTAAAACGGCAGATTATGCTTGCGGGCAAGAATTGCAACCTGGTATGTTCCAATCTTATTAAAGACGTGACCTGTGCGAAGCACTCTGTCGGCTCCTACAATAACATGGTTTACGGTGCCCATCGCCATCATATGCCCTACAGCAGTATCAGTTATCAGGCTGACATCAATGCCATCATGCAGGAGCTCAAAAGCAGTCAGGCGAGAACCCTGCATCACAGGGCGAGTTTCTGTTGCAATTACACTCAGGCGTTTGCCAGATTCTCTCGCAGCCCTTATCACACCTAGGGCAGTACCGTATGCAACGGTAGCAAGCGAACCGGCGTTACAGTGAGTTAGCACTATATCACCATCCTGGAATAGTTTGAGGCCGTGTGCTCCTATTTTCCTGTTGGTTTCGATATCCTCTTGCGCCATCTTGAGGGCCTCGTTAAGCACTGCCCTTTTCGCTTCTTCGAGGGTCTTAGCACGCAGGCCCTTCCCCATCACCCGCTGCAACGCCCAAAAGAGATTAACGGCAGTAGGACGAGTTGCTTGGAGCACCTTGAATGCACTATCGAGATCTCTCACTAATTCAGATAGGGTCCTAGCCTTGCTTTGCTGCGCTGCTAATGCAAGACCGAATGCAGCGCTTACCCCTATTGCAGGTGCACCTCTTACCACCAATCTTCTGATCACATCTGCCACTTCATTGTAATTTTTACAGGTCACATAGACGAGTTTGTTTGGAAGTTTTGTCTGATCGATAAGCACTACAGAATTATCTTTCCATGTAACTGTCAGCAAAGGATCCCTGTTGTGAGTCAAATATTATAAAATTTTTTTCAGTCAGTATTAAATCTAACTAGGTCTGCCAATTGATGCAAACTTGCGTGCAGGAAATCTCAGTCCATCAAGGATCCCACGGCCATCATATAGCGCCGCGCCGTTTAGAGTTTCATTTGTAATATTATGATACTGTGAATGATCTGAAATTAACATCACAAGATCTGCATCCTTTACTACGCTTGATAAATCGGATGTCAGTACGACATCATGTGGTAGATTAGGATCTTTTGTTACAAGCGGATCGTGCACACGGATCTCTTTCACCTTCACCTTCTTCAGTTCTTCAATGATCCTATATGTGGGCGAGAGACGGGTATCTGATACGTCACCTCTAAATCCTAGTCCAAGTAATGCTACGGTACATTTCGAAAGATCAGATCCATCAATCAATTTAATCGCCTGCATGACACAATAGGCGGGCATTGAATCGTTAATCGTCCTTCCATATCTCACGAGATTACAGTCAACTCCAATCATATTTGCAGCGTGAAGTATGAATTGAGGATATACAGGTATACATGCGCCCCCTACACCAGCACCAGGCTTGTGTATGTGGCAAAACGGCTGAGAATTGGCAGCTTCTCTTGCCTCCCAAAAGTCAACACCTGCTTTTTCGCAGAATTTGGCCATCTCGTTTGCAAGTGCAATGTTGACATCTCGATAGACGCCTTCTAGGAGCTTTTCAGCTTCGGCAGTCCTCATATTCCTTATCTTTATCACACCTTTCTTGGCTACCAACGAGTAGAGTTTGGTACCAATTTCTAAGCTCTTGGCACCGGCTCCTGCCACCACTGCAGGATATCTTAACTCGATATCCTCAATGGCCCTTCCTTCATAGATGCGTTCAGGATTGTATAGCATGTAAAAATCGCGTTCAACTTTCAGCCCACTCTCTTTTTCTAAGATAGGTAAGACAATATCTTCTGAAGTGCCAGGTGGCACGCTAGGATTCAGTGAAACAACATCCCCTTTCTTAAGGCCCTGCGCAATAGCAATTGTCACTTTCTTAACTGCAGAAAGGTCTGCAGAAAACGTATTGGTAAGGAGCACGGGCACGCATATTAACTTAAAATGACTGTCCTGAGAGGCCTCGACGGCATCGCTGTACACAAAGAACCGCTTTTCTCTTAGCCCTCTTGAAAACGCCTCGTTAACTCCAGGCTCATTGATATGTGTCCTTCCCTTCCTTGCATTTTCAAGCACTTCGGAGGAATTGTCTACACCAATCAGATGAGCGCCAGCTCGCAACCATGAGGACGCAAGAGGCGAGCCTACATGTCCAAGACCGTATACTGCGATTTTAAACTCGCCTGATCTAACTCTTTTTGCAAGATCACTATCCACCCTGTTCTTGTTGGCTGAGATGCTAGTAGATGTATTGCTGCGATTCTTCATGTAAGTCTAACATATATTTTCTGTTCGTATATTAGAGTTAATCTTTGATTATCAGCTATTAAGTTAAATTCACGAAGCTGCCAATCTGACAGTCTTGTATGAATCAATACCGACGGCCATCAAGGCATTCGCTAATGAAATTATGCATCCAGTTGCACTAATCGGCTGCCGTACATCGCCAATATCACTTGATTGCTGCGAATATGACCTAGCAATATTTGAACCATCTCAGAAAGATAAACAAGCCAACCAGGTCGTGCAGGTCGACAAACAACCAGTTGAGCTGATGCATCTGACGGGATCAATAAAAGATCATGTTATTGATTTGGCGAATATGGTGATATTGAAGGATAACTCTACGCTTATTCTGTCTTCCGCTGCCAAAGACATAGTATCGGGAAAATATACAAAAATGCTTGCTTCTTCAGGTAAAAAATCGCTAATAAGTTCCCTGTTATGTCAGCAGAAAATGAGGGGAACCAAACATCCCATTGTTGCTGCAATGTGGCTGAAGATTGCGGCTTATGAATTTATAGATGGAATGATCGCACTCTCAGGAAACAGACCAATGCCTGTCCATATTTTGGAACAGGTGAGGCAAATTGATTCTAGAAGGGCAGAAGGAGTTGAGGTTGCCCTAGAATGTATTGGAGCAGAAAGAGCGACCCGGCCTGCCATATCTAGATCAATGGAGGCAATCAAGGAATTAAAGTTAAAAGACTACGACAAAGACCTTTTCTTATCAAAGATACGCCATCTACTTGAGCGCAGAAGGTTAGTAGACTGCTATTATTACGCAGGAAGAGTTGCATCAAAAAATCTCGTAAGTAGAACGGAGTCATTCCACAGCCAATACTCTAAGCTTGTACAACTTGCACTAGACTTGAGTAGTGACTCGCAGGGTCTTGAAAAAATGCAAAAGCGATTATCTAAAGATGTAAAGATAGGCTTAGGACGCTGACTACCTTCGCCTTACTGCTAAGACTGGAGGCTCAGATGTCTCTAATGTAGTTCTACTAGTCTTTGCTCTCAGCTTTGCCTTGTATTTTAAGTTTCTAGGCTTAGTCCTGAGCCTATAACCACAGCATGGGCACCAAAGGCCATCCCATTTTATAAATATCTCACATATCTGGCATCTTTTCTGTCCGGTAGCATATCTGCCTGATCCAACAGGCTTTTGAGCTTTGTGACGAAGGCATATACCTTTACAAGTCATTGGCAGAAAAAAGTCGCTGAGTTTTATATTTAATACTTTGTAACGGTTGATCCTGATAGCTAAGCAATGATTGTATGAAGATAAGAAAAAAAGTCGGGATGCCCTATTCTCGGACATTGATATTGTTGGCTTGGAACGCTTCATTCATTGTTAGATATTCTTCGACCTTCAGCTTGATGTCATCTGGCTCAGTATCTTCCATGCCCTGAAAGCCAGCCTTGAATGAGACTTTGTTGCCTGAAACGTTTACGTCATCAATCTGCATGTCTGCGTAGACATTTGCAAGCTCGTTAACCCATTCCCGGGCTTCATTCGTATCTACACCGGAGGTCTCAATATTTACATTCAACATTTTGGTCATCCGAAATCACCTAGAACGCAATCCAGTTCGGCATTAATAAAGTTGGCGGGAGTCGGATATTAGACTAAGCATGCAAATTTAAACAATGTTATTTTTTTAAATATAAAGTGGGGTTATTATTTTTCTCCAAAACCCCAGTATTTGGTGAGTTCTTTTTCAAACTGGGAGAACTGATCATCATTCAAAAAGTCACCACAGTTTTTGTGGTTTGCCACGACCTTCATTCCAACGAGCTTAAACTCAACTTCGTAGAAAGTTACTTTGGGGCAGTTGCACATTTCCTATATACTGTCCTTCTTTTTCATCTACTACTTATCTGTTTATTTTGCAAAAGAATAAACATTTATCAGTTGCCACATACTTTATTTCTCCCAATGGCTCATAAGTTTCTCACCTTTGCATTGGTAGCTTCAGTCCTACTGTTCGGTACTGTGAATATGATGAATAACGCTTTTGCCCAAGCGCCTGACTGGTACCCCGGTAAAGGCGTAAGACAAGACATGTATGTCAAATATAGCATAGAACATTATGACTTCAATCAGAGACAGCCTTATGTCATGACATTATACTTCCAACAGCAGGATCAGGACGGCAATTGGATAGTCCCAACTTCTGTAGAAGCTAATGGCAGGGTTCTTCAAGGAACTTTGAAGCTTTCAGATACCATGTCGCCGCTTTTAGGCGGTGAAGTTCCCCAAGAGATGAGGCAGTTTGTCTCGGGTTACCAAAGCTCACTTACCTGGCTAGATGCATTTACTACAATCTCTGCACCTCTGTCGTTGACAGCAGGGTCTTGGGGCAAGATAGCTTCAATTGGAGGCAGCGAAGTCAGACCGGCAGGGACACAACAAGTAACATTTGCAGGAGCACAAGGCGTATGTGGTGCCAGCTCATGTGATGCCACGCGTGTTACGTGGCATAAAGGCGTAGATAGCAACGTATGGGTGGTAAGCGACTTTCCATTCCCCGTCAAGGCTGAGACATTTGCTGATGTAACTACACCACCAGCACCTATTCAATATAGGTTTGAGCTTTTAGAAACAGGCTCAGGCCAACCTGCGGCTGCAACAGGAACTGGCCAAACGTCTGGACCACCTCTCGAGAGAACGACAACCGACGGTTCTCATCTCATACTGACATGGGATCCTGTCGATATCCAAGCAAACAGCACAGTCAACTTTGGACTAGAAGTACGTGATGCAAATAATTCCCCATTGCAAAACGTTGCTTATGACTTTACTGTAAAGGATGCAAATGGTCAGACCTTACAGGAGTTTAATAATCAACTGTCACAATCTGGTACTGCCACACATCCAGTCACATTCAATAGTACCGGTCCAAAGACTATTACAGTTACAATCAATTCTGTTGGAAGTCGACCTACAGGACAGATAATCCAAGCCACCGATTTTAATATAGCCGTCGTTCCAGAATTCCCGGTAAGTGCAGTAATAATTTCGGCGGCTATGATAGGATTGGTAGTCGTGATAATGAGGGCTAAAGGTTTAGGCATAGGCCGAAGCAATCTATTTGGCACCCACGGCGGCCTCTAGCCTCCCCTTTTGTTTTCTCAAACGACGACTTCGCTTTTTGTCAAACGTGGCTGCATGCCTAACAGCAAAATTTAAAAAGCTATGCTCTGATCGTATAGCAAATGACACTACCAAAGGGATATGGAAGTGGCGGACGTAAAACAGGGGCAGGCGAAAGCCGCGATGATATTGAACGGATGATTGGTCGCAGAGTTGAGAAGATGAATGGCATACTCATCATTGGCTTTGCGCTGGCGTGGGCTGCAACCGCAGGCGGAGTCTACGCGGGAGTCACGATCTACCCGTGGGCATATCCATTGCCTAGCGGCCTTTATGCACTTGGCGTCTTGACTGTGATCGAAGCTCTAGGATTCTTCTTCATGTGGAAGATTGCCCACGAGAAGCCGGTTAGAGCATAAGTGTACCGTTTTTCTTCCTCTTTTTGTTTTAATTTTTCATACGTTGCTCTTCTGTAGGGACTAAACGAAGGTTCCAGTTTGTGACACCCTGATAGATTAAGAAGATGATAGTGAGGGATGACCATCATGCCTATAATGATTTATTTTCATAAAATTTTATATATTAGCTCTATGTCTGGGTAGATAATGGTCTGGCTTAGACGTACAACGCACTACTTGTTCATAGTGGTGGTTGCTGTCAACAGCACACTGCTAACCATCAACGCAGGAGACTATATCTTCTACACAGACTGGATGTGGACATCATTTGTGGTATTTTCGATCTCTCAATCTACAATGCTCGCAGTGGGAGCGATATACTATATGCTGTTCACAGGAGTTCCAGGAACTGCCACATATTATGCCACAATCATGACCATCTACACTTGGGTCGCCAAGGGTGCATGGTTTGCGTTGGGTTATCCCTATGACTTCATCGTAGTTCCTGTGTGGATACCGTCGGCAATGCTGTTGGATCTAACATACTGGGCAACGAGAAGGAACAAACACGCTGCTATAATTATAGGAGGAACACTGGTTGGCCTCTCATTACCGCTGTTCAACATGGTCAACCTGCTGCTCATACGGGATCCACTGGAGGTGGCATTCAAGTATCCTCGGCCTACACTGCCAGCATATATGACACCTATCGAACCTCAGGTCGGTAAGTTCTACAACAGTCCTGTGGCCTTGGGAGCAGGCGCGGGAGCCGTGCTGACGGTTCCGATAGCTGCATTAGGTGCGAAGCTCAACACGTGGACATACCGTTGGATGGCTGCGTGGAGCAAGTGGGACTAAAAAGCAGCAGCAACTATACATCTCCTCCCCCTCTTTCTCTTTCTTTTAAAAATAAGATTTTTAGAATAATTAATCATCTTTGTCTTTAGAACGTCAAAGACTGAGTGAGATCTTACTCAAGTGAAACGGCAAAAATCCATTAGAACGAGTTTGGCACTTTTTGGCACTAATATATAAGGCTAAATGATTATGATAGTACTAATACTCAATTAACCACTTTGTCTGTTGCATGCACATGAGAGTCTCTTTTGAGGTATTACGGATGTCCGCTACAGAATGGGGGGGCTATCAGTGAATGCAGCAGCTGTACAACAATAGTCAATCTAGGTTTTGAAGTCAGAAGTAGCAACGGGCAGGCCTTTGGCTTTTAGCTCTTCTATCACTTTTGCATATTGCTCGACTGCCTGTTTTCTGGCTCCTTCCATCTCATTTGAGTAAACATGGATTGTAGGCATAGCGAGGCCTTTCGCAGTCATTTCTATTTTAACGCTGTACTGATAAAGTTGTGGTTGCTGCTGTTGCTGTTGTTCGCTCATATAAGGGCAATCACCATACACACAAATAATAATCTCAATACTAATTAGCAGTTCACTATTTTAGAGATTTTTTCTCTCGCTATCGCCAGCCCTTGAATTACATGAGCTTATTACCAGGATTGAAGTTGCAGTAATGCCAGTCGATGTCGTGGATGTCGTGACTATACCTATTCGTATGGTTGTTTATGCATCTCACTTAGCTCAGTCTGTCCCTTCACTGTATCAACATCCTTCTTTTCAGTCGCATTATGCATTTCCTTTTCTAGATGTTGACGCCGGTCATTCTCGCTTGTAAAAATAGCGCCACATACAAAGCATTGAAAGTCAGCAGCAATCTTCTTTTGAGAATCTTCGTCTACCATAAACTAATTGGTCTCTTAAGAATAATACAGGTTTCATACGCTATTAGACGCAATATGCAGAAGTGAATAAACGGGAATGCTTAAGCACTAATTGAATTGATATCCTCTTGTGAAGCTTTGCCGACAAGGCTTCTCAATGATACAATTCCTAGTACTTCGCCAGAATCATTAATGACAGGAAGCCGAGCAATATTTTTGCTCTTCATTAACATGATAGCATCATTGGTTAATGTTTCCTTGTTTATGGTAATTAATGGTGTGCTCATGATATCCTTTGCGGCCAGTTTAAATGGACCTTTGCTCTGAGCAACCACTCGTTGAAGAAAGTCTCTAGCAGTAATCATTCCAACTGACTGTCTAAGGCGTCTTTCAACATCATTATGAGTAACTATGACACTACATACACCTCTTTCATACATTATCCTTGCAGCATCGGCAACCAAAGTATTCTCGTCTAAGCTTACAAAATCTTTGTCAGCGTAGTCTATGATTCTGCCAGGTGTTTTTGAACTCACCATAATGAAGAATTCATTTACTATATTAAAGCATTTTAACGAAGATATTATTTAAAAAAACGCTATAGTAGGATATTTAAGACTTTATTTATTTTTAAATCTTTTCAGGATCTGTTTTATTCAGACACTATCGAGCGCTTATGAAGAGGCTCGCCTTGAGAGGGAAATAAGGATAATAACATGTGGTTAGTGAAAATACAAAAATCATATAACATTTCTAGAACAATATCTCATTAGAACAATGAATCGAATTAATAACACAAGAAGTATCTACACCACCTACAGTCCGCGTTGTCGCTTCAAGTAGCCAAAGTCAAAGGAATACCAATAAAGTTGCATTTTACCTTAGCGATAGTCTTTGCATTAATTGCATGGACTCTTGCGGTTAACTATATGCCCCTTTTCTATCCCGATCTTCCTGAATCGGCTTATTGGACAATGGGCATCTTGGGCGCCATAATCCTCTTCATATCAGTCCTATTGCATGAGTTATCTCATTCAATGGTTGCAAAACGATATGGCTACAAAGTACGGCAGATAATCCTTTTTGTATTCGGTGGCGTGTCAGATATTCGTGATGAGCCAAAAGAAGAATACAGGAAGGAATTCACGATTGCCATAGTCGGTCCACTCTCCAGCTTCGCCCTCGCAGGATTATTTGGTGCTGTTTGGTTTGTACTGGTTCAAGTGGGCATAACTACTACATCCCAAACGGATACATCATTTTTTGCTCTTCCTCAGCAACAGCAACAAGAACAGGACCAGGCTACTTCTTCTCCTCCTCCTACCTCAACATCTGATGAACAGGTGATATGGTCTATCGCTCAAGGCATAATGCGCTATGGTATAATTGTAAACATCTTGCTTGGAGGATTCAACCTTCTTCCTGCATTCCCTTTGGATGGAGGTAGAGTATTACGAGCAGGATTAGTGCGTTGGAGAGGCAATTATCATGATGCTACAAAAACTGCAGTCAAAGTAGGTGTTGGGATATCCTATGGGCTCATGGCTTTTGGATTTCTAACTATCTTTACTGGTTCATTCACTGGGGGGATATGGTTGATACTCATTGCCTGGTTTTTGCAAAGCGGTGCTCAATCTTATCTTCAGCAACATGAAATTACTGCAGCACTTTCAGGTGTACGCCTATATCAGATTATGAATACACAATTTATCGCAGTTACTGCAGGCATGAACATAAAGGAAGTGCTGGAGGGATACTTTAACATC
>DAINRW010000020.1:0-13409 GCA_036741615.1 Nitrososphaera sp. | reverse complement strand
CGCGGCTTTCTAACTTCTAGAACCATCTCGCACCATCTCCCTCTCTATATTGCTCATACATTGAAGACAATATCAATAAAAGCATTTTGTTTTTATCAAATTCACAGCTGACAGGTTTCAATATCACTCTCTCCTCATCACCCAAGATTTCCGACGATAAATTATAAAAAAAAGAAACTCAGCTTGCAGCAGCTGCCGCACCTATTGACGGAATAAGATCCCCAGTTGCTGAAGCATTCGTTACTTGCGCTCCTGGTCCTTCCCCAGTTGGCTCCTCAACGAATAGCTTAGCCCTCATCTGATAGTGCGAAAATCCGCAGTATTCTCTGCATTGTATCAAAAATTCGCCTGCTTGATCTGGGACGTACCATATGGAGTTTATTCTGCCAGGCACGGCATCAATCATCATTGCTTGGTCTGGTGTGTTAAACGAATGGATTACATCCAAAGAAGTTACCTCAAACCTATACGGAATCCCTTTGACGAGGTGCAGTTCACCTAGCTCTCGCTTTCCATCCTCATGTTCAAACGTCCAAAACCACTGTTGAGCTGTCACCTTTACGACTTGGGCTTCCTCCGGAGCGTGGTCTAAAAATCTTTCAACATTCCACGCGTCTGCTCCGACATAAATTAGTACAGCGACTACTACGCCAATATACACCCACTCTAACGTGCCATGTCCCACTAGTGCTTCCCACCTCCAGCTGCTGGGGTGATGCTCCCCCTATTCTTTGGATGACTCTCTCTAAACCTCCATACAACGTAAGTTATAGTGCCCATGACAACGGCTCCGATAACGAATGCTACAACCATGAGTCTGTAAAAGAGCGCCCAAATCTCAACCCTTGCAATCAAATAGCGCTCAGTCGTCTCTTGTGCAAAGGACGTTGAAGCAGAACCAGTGCCTAGGAGTGTTAGCGTCAAGGCCAGAATCAAGATCAAACCCAGCGTTGAATATGAGACCATCTGATTTCTCCCTTTTCTTCTTATGTTAAAAATCAGTTTTCATATCTTATTTAAGGTTTTGGAAAGTGCGTAATCACTCCAGGGGGTACCGATACATCAGCATAACATTTACCCCAGAAACTGAGTAGATTTTGCTTTCATGTTTTAAGATTGTAAGAGAAGCATTCCTAATGTTCCATCTGTGAAGCGCGTCAGCACTTAGATGAAGCAACGTAGCAAGAGCCGCCTTGATTGGATCAAGATGAGTAACTACCAGAACATTGCTATCCTCATGCTTCTGCAGCAGCTCATCAAGCAGGCTAGCCATGCGATGCTTGACAGAGGCAAATGCTTCTACTCCAAAGCTTTCAAGAATAGGGTCGTAATCTGAATAAAACCTAGTAAGTACATCCCCGTACTTCATCGTAATATCCTCAAAGTTCATCCCCACAAGGCGGCCCATCTCGGTTTCGTATAATCGCTCATCTATCACATAATCTGTGCCAAGTGTTTCGCGGACTATTTGAGCTGTTTCTATGGTTCTAATGACAGGTGACACATAGACCTTTTCAATGGCAATGTTTTTCATCAGCTGGTTTGCGGTCTCTTTTACTTGTTGTCTGCCATATTCCGTGAGATGTGATTCCAGATTCCTTCCAGCAAGAACTCTGTTTACATTACTCTCCGCCTGGCCATGACGCATAAAAATTACTAGCGGCAAAGATATCGCTTATTTGAGCGTCCTTTATGCCATTTTTAGAGGTTTTCTTTTCCTCTGTGTTACAGTTTTCTGTATCGTTACTGAATCCTGTAACATCAGACGCCTCAAGTGTCTTTGATTGTGTGAATCCTTTATCAATCAGTAATGGCAATTCTTTGCTAGCGAAGCGTTCTATCTTCTTCTGAAGCCGTAACTTTATCACACGACTATAACCATCGCTAATTTGTAGGCCGCTACCAGCCCATAACAAAAAGTCATGCTCTGCTTTACTTAAGAACAATTCTTCTTAAAGTAACAAGAACGTCGTCTCTTTTATCCGCTTTGTTAGGAAAATGCTTAGTCGGTTATCTCTCATGGACTTACTTTGAGCGATTTTGCTTTGTTGCGGGTTTAAAGTGCTTTAGGGCGCCAGCCAAACCGTAAGTTAGCCTGTGTCGGCCGACTACTACCTATTATTTCACATTAAGTTTAGCAGCTATATTCTTTCATGATTTAACCAGTAGGGACAGCAAGAGCTACGCGATTATTAATACTGCTATGACAAATCTGGCTTAACCTCATTTTTTCTTTAATAACTCTATCTAATTCTTGTTTGGTTGTTATAATTTTGTGATTCAGAGTATTTTCAGATTTGCGTTTGCGTTCCGCCATCAAGAAAAGCAAATCCTGCTTTAGCATCTCGATATATTCATCTAGTAGTTTTACCTTCTCATTTGACTCTAGAGGCATGTTCTATTACACTCTTTAAGTCTGCCTATTGCTATTTAAGGTTATGTAAGCTTTAATCTTCTAAAATGATAGAGAAAATGCCACATTTTCCATCTGGATTTTTTCAGTGGTTCTTGCTGTCTGGTCAGTGGTTCTTATCTTTTATCTCTCTTGTTGTCATGCATCTGTTCTGCTTAAATTATAAGCTATTAAAATGATTGAGAAAAAAATGAAATAATGTTGGCACTATGTTGCAATGCTGAAAATGGTTTTAATACTGCGATTTATCGAAGCAGATACAAAAGACATGACTGAGACAATTAGTAATATCAGCAGCAGCAGCAATAAAAGAAGAAACAGAACAGAGATAGTCATCCAGATTCTAGAAGCTGTGATTGACCATCGTGAGAATGATGATGGAGTTACAAAGACTACGTTAATGTATGAGGTTTTTCTTAACAGCAACCAATTGAAGGAGTATTTAGCTGGTTTAACTGCTTACAGCTTGCTTTATTATGACCCAGCAATGCGCACCTATAACAGCACTAAAAAGGGTCTGCAATTTCTTGAGCTTTGGTATAACCTGAGCCAAATAACAGACGAATTACCTTGGCCACCACAACAACTACGCAGATGGAGATAGAGCGGGAAGGGGGAGAGTAAGAGGAAAATGCTGACTCAGAACAGGAAATACAGAAGCACAACCGAGATATTTCACGATATTCTACGAGTTGCAGGAAATGAGGGCTACGATGGTGCTGGAAAGACCCAGATAATGTACAATGCATTTCTCTCATATAAGACAGTTAAAGAATATCTCACCCTTTTGATTGGTAACGGCTTGCTAAAACATGACATCGGTAATCAGAAATTCAGAATTACCGAAAAAGGTCTTCGCCTTCTTCAACTATGCGACCAAATAAACGATTTGATAAGGAAAAAAGAAGAAAAGCGATGGTAAGGGCATAGAAGATGATTATTTCTACCGTGACTGCTAGCTTTCGCTCCTACGGTGGTCTCTTGTGACTGATTTTGAATTTACTTGAGGATTTTAAATAATAGTTATCCATAGCCTTAACTTGCGCTCAAGCTGTCTTATGTTTTGGAAATTATGATAGGAAGTCCTCCTTTATTTGCACTGGGAATTAAGGTGATTGGTCTGACTGGGATTGTTGCCATTCTTTTCTCCCCTATTTCCAATATTGCAGTGGCGGATAAGATGATTGAAGATTGATTAATTCTCTCTCCTCATTTTTCTTCCTCATCACTTCTCTTATTCTTTCTCTTCTCTATCTCCAAGTAGCTTATCAACCTCATTTGCGAAACTATCTGGTTGTTGAGCTACGGCCCGCCTTCGGAAACTCGTATGTGCTTCATTGAATGCCTCATACGGTTCATCTGAGAACTTTTCTTCTGCTTCCAAAATATCTTGTAGGTCTTCAACAGAACCGGTCCTTATATTCTCGACTATCCTTTTTTGAAGAGCTGTCTTGCTCTTATCTTGGGCAAGCCTATCAAAATCAGTTATAGTTTCTATGCTATTTTGTTTAAGACGAGTCAAATCTTCACGTGGTAATTCTTTATCCGAACGATACTCTGTGTCTAGCTTTAGAAATTCACCCTTGGCCTTCTCAAAGGCTTCCTTTGAGATATCTCGGGGTGGTATGAATTCTCCAAAGGTCTCTTGGATTTCCCTCTCACACACACCACGTTGTAGTTCATGTGCTATCAACTTCACGTCACGATGTTGTCGTTGCAGATTATTTCCTTCATCGCTATCATTCTCGTTATTCCCTTTGGTACCTTCACGTCGTTCCGCCGCCATTATCCCAATCCTACTAATAATAAAATAGAAGTTCTATCATAAAAACTTCATTAATTTGTCGGCTGCTAAGAACAGCAAACCTTTTTCTTAATTTCCGTCTTGTACTAAAACGAATAATCGATGCGTGAATGATAATTAACTAGTTTCTCTCATAATACTGGCTCATATCTTTTTCATTTGTTCTAGTCTGTTAAGTGGGCTCCATTTTTTCTTTTTCTTCTAGTCCACTTCATAATCAATCAACCGCTCAGTGTCGAGTCTACTTCCCAGTCCTGTAATTCCTTATCTGATTTCGTATTGGCTTTGGTGATTGGTTATAATGTATCATTTTTTTGAGGGTCTTCTTTTCTCTTACGAATCTCTCCTCAATTACAGAGTTTACAAAATTTTATCCTTGATCCTTGTTTTTCGCTGATAAGGGAGGTATTTGTCCAGTAATGGCAAATTGATTTTAGATATTAATTCGTAGTATTATAATTCAGACCGACGATGTCTAAACCAGTAATACAACGCTAGGATCGTGTTATACACAAAAATGTACGTGCCAGGGACCGAATTGATATTGGAAATGTGATTTCTGAATCCGGCGATGCATTTACTGTAATGCAAGGCGCCAGCAGGGAATACAATATTCCCAAGTCTGCAGTAGAAGGCTTTGATGGATCAGCTTTACATTTCAATACTATTCTCTGAAGTTCAAAGGTACAAATTCGCATAGACTTTCCTATATCTCCTAATTTTGAATTTGTCAAGCAAAGTTACTCTGGCTTGTATTAGGACCAGCAAAGGGAACATCATTACATGGTATAATGTAGGAATATCCTTTTTTTATTCGAACCATTATGAGGATATTTCTCCATTAATTCAGAAGAAGTTTTTGTTATTTTCCTGTGCTATGACGATCTATGATTCAGGAAGATGCCAGCACTCAGGCTTTGTCTAGACAACGACTTACTCACCGCCGATGCACATTAATACCCAGATTATCCAATGACGAGTCGATGAAGATAGGAATTGCTGGAGGTACCGGCGGTATGGGTGAGGGCTTTGCACTCAGATGGTGCCAAAAGCATGATGTTATCGTTGGCTCAAGAGACGCTCAGAAGGCTAGAGAAGCAGCAGAGAATTACACTAAGACCGCCAAAGAGACCTACGGCAATATTGGTGGTACTATAAGTGGCAGTGACAACATCTCTTTTGCCGACAATATTGATATTCTGATACTATCAATACCTTATGAGTTCATCGATGACACCTGCGGCAAACTTGCAGGAAAGCTTAGAGATGACTGCATCGTAGTCTCACCCATTGTACCCATGGCAAGAACCGATGCAGGTTTTGTATATATTCCTCTGGAACAAGGCAAGAAGCAGGCTGCAGAAATGGTTGCTGAGAAGCTCCCCCCTAGGTCAAGGGTAGTTTCTGCTTTTCACACAATATCTGAATCAAAGCTTAAAAAGATGAACCAGAGCCTTGACGCTGATACATTCATCTGCGGTGACGATGAGAACACTGTAGCGAAACTGACGGAGCTTATACATGAAATCTCAGGATTAAGACCGGTGTATCTTGGGCCGCTTGCACTTACTTACCAGGCGGAGATCCTAACCCCTATGTGCCTAAACGCCGCCAAACGAAACAAAATGAAAAATCCAGGGGTAAAGCTAGTTTAAACATAAACATTATGAGCAATGAGACGCTGAGAATTATATCAATATGAGATGGAAGGAAGAAATAGGCAGCAGGCGTGGCAGAAATTGGATGTCTGCAATGGGCATTCTGTTCATAGTTATGGCCGCAATTATCATGGTTCGCAACCTTGTCCTCTTTAATATTGAAAATGCAGCAGGCTTGATCGAAGATGGGACGCAGCGATTTTTGGATAACTTCGTAAACGCCCAAGTCACAAACGAAAAGTTTGCGATTGCGATGATTGCAGCTGGTGGCTTTCTGATTTATTGGGGATATTTTAAGAAAAAAGAAGACTACGGTCCGCCTGACGAACACGAATGGCGCAGGTTCAACAGATAGTACATCCTCGCCCTCCATGTCATCCTCATCCTCATCCTAATCATCATCCTTTAATATTCAACTCTCAATGATGATAATGGAGTGAATGAGAATTGGGATTGATGAATCGCATATCGACTGTAATTTCGCAGAAAACTAGCTCGCTTCTTGACAGGTTTGAAAAACCTCAGGAAGCTCTCGATTATTCCTATGTAAGACAGGTAGAAATGCTAAACAAGCTTAGGAGAAGTCTTGCTGAGATAATTACTTCTCGCAAGAGGCTTGAAATGCAAAAGTCTAGACTGTGGGAGAACATACGATTGCTTGATGCTCAGGCGTCAAGAGCTCTAGAGGCGGATAGAGAAGACCTCGCACGGCTTGCACTTGAGCGGAAGAATGCCAACTTGTTGCAGATGCAAAACCTTGACAAACAGATAGCCGAGATGAAGCAGGAAGAGGACAACATGCAGGAAGCAGAAAAACGCATGTCAATAAAAGTAGAGGAGTTCAAGTCGAGAAAAGAAATAATAAAAGCACAATACTCTGCAGCAGAAGCCCAAGTTAAGATAAAAGAAAGTGTGACAGGAATATCTGAGGAAATGACCGATGTAGGAATGTCTATGAACAGGGCGGAGGAAAAGACAGAGCGTTTGAGGGCCAAGTCTCAAGCTCTAGATGAAATGATAAATTCAGGCGTCCTCACGGATTATACATCAAATAAAGATGAAATCGAAAAAGAATTAGAAAAAATTACGGTGCAAAATTCAGTAGAGGAAGAATTAGCAAAGTTAAAGTCTGAGAAACAACGTAAGAAGAAGCAACAATTGGAGCAAGAAGTGCAACAATGAGTCGTAAAGCGAAGAGCAAGGGTAAGTTGGCAGCAACCAAGCTTAAATCGCGTCGGACCGCAAAGGGCAAGACCCGCCCTAAGAAAGCCGTGTCTGCACGCAGAGCTGGTGTCAAAAGCCGCAGCAAGACAGCAATTGCCAAAGCAAAGAAGAGAAGCGTTATGCCTTCTGGTAAGAAAATCGTCCGTATAATGGGTCACGGACAGTTCACAGTAGACAACAGGACGCTTAAAAAGCTCAATGATATCGACAACGCGATAGTGGAGCTCGTGAGTGCAGCGAGATCCGATGATACAGAGTTCAAGAAAAGGTTAACAGAATTGAGCAATATGGTTGTTCAGAATGGTAAACCTCTTGACCCCCATGAGATAATCAAGTCTGATATCATATTGCCAAGTGCGGACCTTTCAATAGACGAAGCGAAGAAGCTTTTCCAGGGAGAAGGCGTTATACCTGAGATCTAAGAGGAAGATCCCAGAGCGGGTACCATAGCGTCACGTCCCTTTCAAAGGGTATTTCTTCTGCAACAGTTGCCGTTATCTTCATCTGCTGCTCGGCATCAATTGTTTTTTCCCCAACCGGAACAAAAGGATAAAACTTATTGCGTTTATAATTGTAAATTAGATATTGCCTATGACCTCCTCCTCTTGCTCCCTCTTCTCGGATGCTTGAAAATTCAAAGACAGCGGCCAACAGATGATCAGAAAATCCCTTCTCTTCGACAATATCACTGACGGTGGTTAGACCGGCGAGAAGGTCTTCAATCCTTTTTCCTTCAAACACGATCCACATGTAGCCGTATGCATCAGTGGTGATACGCCATGTTAGGTCAAATTCCGGCTGAAGGTTTCCAAGGAATTGTTTAATATCCTGTTCCATCTGGTAGAAGAATGTACCACTGACGCGCTTGAATGTAAGTGCGCATCTACCTGTAACTTTGAGCCCTAATTTGACTTCAAGCGTGACATATGCTGAAGAAAGAGAGAACAATACTTCAGAGTCGGCTTTTGGGATGCGATTGCGGTCTAAGTTGTTACGAATCCTTTTGAAGAAGCTCAGCTCATGGCAGCCTCCATTTCCATGAGCTTCTTTACCCGCTGGGCAACAGGAGGATGGGTCGAGAATAAATTAGTTAATGCATCTCCTGAAATTGCGGGTATGATGAAGAATGCATTCATACCTTCTACTTCCCTCAAATCACGTGTAGGAATACGCTTCATAGTACCACTTATCTTGAGAAGTGCGCTTGCCAACTTGCTTGGCTTACCAGTGATAAGAGCGCCATCTCTATCGGCAACATACTCTCGGTATCTAGAAATTGCTCGGATTATTAAGAAGCTGGCAATCCATGTGACGATAGCAATCACCAATATTAGTAGCATTGCTGCGCCGCCCTGATTATCTCGTCTTCCATGACCGCCAAACATTGCGCCATACATTCCAAACCTCATCAGATACCATGCGATCATTGAAAACAGGCTTGCAAGCGTGAGAACAAGTACGTCACGGTTCTTAATGTGTGCAAGCTCATGAGCAATCACGCCTTCTAGCTCCTCTGGGTCTAGCTGATCCATCAATCCTACAGTCACTGCCACGATGGAACTTTTTGGTGTCTTGCCTGTGGCAAAGGCATTAGGCATTTTCGTGTTAATGACTGCTATCCTAGGCTTCGAAAGATTATTTCTAGCCACTATACGCTCCACCAGATCGTGGAGTTCTGGAAATTGCTCCCTACTAACTATTTTTGCTCCTGTGCTCCATAACACGATCTTGTCAGAGAAGTACCACTGAGCAAGAATCAGAATACCTGCAATGACGGCTATTGCAATTGCGCCAACACCAGCGTAAGCAAGAACACTAAGAAATACGATATAAAGAACAGTAAGAACAGCGAAGCTGATAATCATCCTTGCAGTAAGGCCGGCATCTCTCTTTTGCCATGGCTGCTTTTTCGTAAACATACTTTGGTTATGGTCGAGATAGTCTTATAATGATTTAGCCTGCCCCAGTTCTCATCTTGCGTCTGAACATAGGCACGGATTCTATCATCAAGATCAAGAAGGCTACGGTGAGGCGCATTAGCTCTTAGAAACCTAACAGCATTCTTTTTAGATTTTAGTTAGGCCATAAAATATCGCGCTCAATGAAAAACTCAAGTTCGAGCCAGCACAGATTTTCCTACCCCTTAGCGCTTACTGTATGAGATACTACAAGTGTAATATAATATTGAGAGGATCACAGGGATCGATAACACTATGTCTAAAGAGGAAATTGTAAACTTTGATAGAAGATAAAATAAGAATAGGAACATCAGGTTATACCTATTCTTGGAACAAAGCCAAGCCAAATGCATTTGAGTGGTACATTAATCAGGGCTTCAACTCTGTTGAAATTAATTATAGCTTTTACCGCTTTCCTCCAGCTGCATCGATCAATCTTTGGAGAATCAAAGCTCCGCAAGATTTCACATTTTCAATCAAAGTGCATCGTTCAATTACACACTATAATAGACTAAAACAACCAAGGTCGAGTCAACTTTGGGACGAGTTTTTAAAGCTTTTTGAAACCCTAGAACATAAGATTGACTTTTGGCTCTTCCAAATGCCTGCTAATTTTAAATTTAATGCTGAGAATGTGGATAGAGTTAGATGCTTTTTTAATAGCCAGAGCCTTCAGCATCAGATAGCAGTTCGCAAGAAAGTAGTTATTGAGTTCAGAGATTCCTCCTGGTGGAACGATTCAGCTTTAGAGGAAATTGAAAAGGAGGGCATTTCATTTTGTTCTGTAGATGCGCCTAGCCTGCCAAATGCAATTATCGCATTAAACAATGCAATATACCTAAGACTCCATGGGACCATGACCTGGTACAACTATCTTTACCCCGAGCAAAGGTTAAGGGAGATTGTCTCAGCTATGACATCAACGCAAGCACAGAAAAAGGCAATATATCTCAATAACGATCATGGTATGCTGCATAATGGCTTATTTCTTATGAAGAGTTTTTTTAAATCCCACAACGGTGCTGAATCACACTGGCAACAAAATACATGAATGAGGAGAAGCTCATTTTCCTGCAATATATGACAGAGCATAGACATGGACCAGAGAGCAAGGTATTAGACTTGTTGAATGGTTTTTATCTTAATTTCCTGTAACAAGCCAAGGAGCATCAAATGTTCTTCTGTGTATTAGCGTGGGACATAAGCAAACGATTCTGCTTCATGTGGTGAATTGCCTTTACTTCCCAACCAGCGTCTTTGTGTCTTCGATAATTTTCATGACTTCATTTATCGGTGTCTCCTTATCAAGCGTGACATAGTAAAAATGGTCCTCACTGGACAGTGTTAATATTTTGACTTTTTCATTCTCAGTGAAAGTGTATTCTTCTCGGCCTATAGACTTCTCAATGTTTCTCCGAAACTGACTTCTTGTAGCCTCAATAAAATGTTCATTTCTTGCTTCGTCCGGCTTTAGGAGCGGCACAACGCCTTTGCGGAGGCCTCCTGCAAGAGTGCGGCCAAACTTGTTCATTATTCCTGCATACCGTATCCTTGGTGAGATAGCCAGAATGTTGTGGCATTTCTGTTTGTATAATTGGGTATCTGGATCGGCCTGTGGTCTGCTCATTTGGCTATTTTCAAAGGAGAGTCATATATGAGCTACTCGGTCAGCTGGATACTGACATTAAGACCTGGATTTCTCTTCGAGTAACAGAGTATAAATGATGCAATACTTATGGATGATGAACTATCGCATGGTTTTTAGTATTATGACTGTGTCTGTGTCAGATACGCCCTCTATCTTGCGTATATCATCAATACACCTATTGATATCAACTATCGCCGGCGCTGCAATTATAGCGGCTATGTCATATTGTCCTGTTATTTCGTAGACAACTTTCACACCATTTAGTTCCATCAACCGGTTAGACACTGCTGAAGTGTCCGCCGTCGATGCTACAGAGATTAGGGTTATAGCGCTTGTTTTGTCACTTACCCCAAGTTCAATAGTAAATCGTTTAATGATTCCCCTATCGACAAGGTTCTTCACTCTTCGTCGAACTGCTGATTCCGAGAGACCTATCTCATTAGCAATATCGACAAATGCCCTGCGTGAGTCCTCCTGCAAAATCCGTATTATTCTTTCATCAATTTCATCCGTGCTAGCTGACATTTTTTCTCTTTTCCTCATCGGTTAATATGATATCCATAATATCAATTACGCGGGAAATCGTCTCCTCGTTCATGACAAGCGGTGGAAGCAGTCGCAAAATATTTCTTCCAGAGTAAAGTAACAACAACCCATGGCGGATTCCGTCAAAGAGTATGTCCTTGACGTCAAAGCGAAGTTCAATTCCTATCATCATGCCTATACCCCTTACCTGTCGAATTACCTTGTGTTTATCCTTCAATCGGTTGAGCCCTTCTGTAAAGTGTGCACCCATCTTTGCAGCATTCTCAACCAGTTTATCATCGATCAATGCTTCCATCGTGGCTATCCCTGCAGCACATGCTATAGGGCTTCCGCCAAAGGTAGAAGAATGCTCTCCAAGTTTCATCGAGTCCATTATCTCCTGCTTAGCTAGAACAAGGCCCATAGGTATCCCACCTGCTATGCCCTTTGCTAGGCACATAATATCAGGGGTCGTGTTCCAGTTTTGACCTGCCCACATCTTTCCGGTCCTCCCAAGCCCAGACTGTATCTCATCGAATACAAGTACAAGGTTGCGCCGATTGCAGATGTCTCTTATCTTTGGGATAAGGTTATCCGGGGGAACAATAATGCCCGTCTCACCCTGAATGGGCTCAATGATAACAGTTCCAATTGTGTCGTCGATTGCTTCCTCGAGCATTGACGGGTCGCTATAAGGAACAAACTTAACACCATCCAGGAGAGGCATGAAAGACTTTTTGTATTTTTCGTTGTATGTCACAGAAAGGGCGCCAAACGTTTTTCCATGGTATGCACCATTCATTGCTATCACGCCATGCCTGCCGCTATATTTCCTTGCAAATTTAAGTGCGGCTTCGACAGATTCGGCACCGCTGTTGGCAAAGAACATCTTGTTCAAAGAGGCAGGTGCCACCGATGCTATCTTTTCCATGAACCTTAATCGGGTGTCATTGTATGTTGACATGTGCGACGTGATGAGTAGTTCTGCTTGCCTTTTGATAGCATCTACTACTCTGTCGTTGCAATGCCCCACCAGAGCAACACCGTAACCCCCCATACAGTCAATGTATTCTCTACCTTCAGTATCCCACACTTTATCGCCCTTTCCTCTGGCAATGTTTATGGGAAATCTCTGGTAAAGACTAGCCAAGTAGCGATCTTCTTCATTCAATGTGGACCAATCACCGTACATTCTCTATGAGCCACTGCTGCAGACAATGGGTTTTCAACTTGGCCAGAAGCTATGATGGCCTCTTTGACTCCCATTTCAATTGCCTCAATACATGCCAGCACTTTCTTGTCCATACCTGATCCTATCTTTGGCAGTGTGCTTTTTGCTTCATCAAGGGTCATCGAACTGACAAGTTTTCCATTCAACATCAAGCCGTTTACATCGGTCACAAAGATTACTTTCTCTGCCTTAATGCCGCCTGCGACATATGCCGCCGCTCTATCGCCATCTACATTGAGAAAGTCAAAGTCCTCGCTTAACGCGATGGGAGAAATGACTGGCACATATCCACTTCTGACCAGGTTGCTTATCAGAGTGGAATCAACTGAAGTTATCTTGCCGGTGTACCCGCCTTCAATTACCATTTTTCTTCCCTTTTCATTTATGATCAGAAGCTTCTTCTTTCTCTCTGCTTTTAACACGCCTCCATCTATTCCAGCAATTCCTACAGCATTGATACCGTTACGCAGCAGCATCTGGACTATTGACTTGTTCAGTTTTCCAGACATGACCATTGTATAAATCTCAGCAGTCTCCTTGTCGGTGTAACGGCTGCGTACTCCTCCAGGTGACATAATGAACTTTTGTTCCTTTCCAAGCTTAGTTGCAGTGGAGGTGACTTCTTTACCTCCACCATGCACAAAAACGAGATGGTATTCTTCGGCTATAGACTTTATATCTGAAAGAGCAGAAGTATGAAGCCCATCTACTACACTTCCGCCTATTTTTATGACTATCATACTGGTGTCATTGGAGTATACATCAGTCCTTCTTTTTCACCATATCCAAACATCACATTCATATTCTGTATTGCAGAGCCAGCAGCGCCTTTCATTAAATTGTCAGAGGCGGACAGAGCCACTATTCTCTGATTATCTTCATCTATATCAAAGCCCACATCGCAAAAGTTTGAGCCGACCACAAATTTAGGATCTGGAAACTTATAGA
>DAINRW010000019.1:0-14146 GCA_036741615.1 Nitrososphaera sp. | reverse complement strand
ATTTCCGTTTTAGACTCTGCATAAGTCCTAATATTTCACCTCTAACAGAAACATCTAACATTGACACGGGCTCATCGGCAACGATGAGTGAAGGGCGAAGCACAAGCGCTCGTGCGATTGCGACTCTCTGCCTTTGACCTCCTGAAAGTGTATAAGGGAGCCTGCTTGCTAAATCTGCCGGTGGCTCGAGACCAACGTCGCTCAGGGCATTTAGAACGTATTCTAATCTTTGCTCCTTTGACGATATCTTGTCGTGAATATTGATTGGTTCCATAATTATATCCTTAACCCTCATACGTGGATTGAGAGAGGCATAAGGATCTTGGTATACCATTTGGACTGCGCGCCGAAAATCTCTCAGCTGTCTTCCCTTGGAGCGAGTTATATCATTACCTTCGAATATTATCGACCCAGCGTCAGGGTCTATCGCTCGCATTACAAGTCTTGCGACCGTCGTTTTGCCTGAGCCAGAAGCACCGGCGAACACTAACACTTTACCGCGATCAACTGTGAAACTTACTTCGTCTACTGCCTTGACAAATTGGTTGAGCGCACCGGGCGTGAAGAACTGGCGGAAATTTTTCTTGATAGGAAAATACTTTGTCAGACCTTTCGCCTTAAGCAGTACGTTCAATTAATTACTATTGCCAGAGCACGTAATATAAATAAAATTACGGGGGCGAGCGTTCTCCCCAGAATCCTATTATAGTGTTTAACCGCCATTTTCTTTGCCATTGCCGAAACTAAGAGTATCCGGCCTCAAAACATATTATTTTACAGAATACGGGATAGTCCGAGCAGTTGATGGCATCAACTTGGATCTCCTAGACGGCCAGTCGGTCGGTATCGTAGGGGAATCAGCATGCGGCAAAAGCACACTAGGGGCAACAATAATGCAATCAATACAATTACCGGGTAAAATAGTTGAAGGAAGCATAACCCTCGGAGATGACGCTGACATTACCAAGATGTCTTCATCCGAATTTGATACGAAGGTAAGGTGGAAGAGAATAGCAATGGTCTTTCAGGGTGCCATGAATGCCCTCGATCCTGTGTACACTGTTGAAAACCAACTGCGGGAAATTCTAAAAGAACATAGCTTTCAAGGAAAAATTGATGATAAAGTAGCAGAGTCGCTCCAACAAGTTGGTCTTGATTTATCCGTTGCAAGGCGCTATCCCCACGAACTCTCAGGCGGCATGAAGCAACGTGTTGTGATAGCTATGGCCCTTTTGTTGAATCCTGACGTTTTGGTAGCTGATGAACCGACAACTGCACTTGACATGTTGAACCAATCTCAAATTATAAATTTGCTTAAAAAATTGCAAAAGGAAAAAGGGATCACAATAGTACTAATAACTCATGATCTTGCACTTGTGTCACAGATAACAGACAAAATAGGCATCATGTATGCAGGACAACTAGTGGAATTCTCCTCTACAAAGGAGATATACAAAAACCCTCGCCATCCTTATACCCAAGCGTTAATTGAAGCTATCCCACGCCTCAAGACAAAGGACAAAAAAATTCACTTTATCCAAGGAACCCCGCCATCATTGCTTCATCCCCCCCAGGGTTGTCGATTCCGTGACCGATGCAGCTTTGCGATGGAACTTTGCAAGCGCGATCCTCCTGAGTTTAGGACAGAGACAGGCTATGTCCGCTGCTGGTTGTACGATAGCTCTGCAGAGAAACCCCCAACCTTAAAAAGCGTGGGATGCTAAAGAGACATCACGGTCTGTAGGTAATTTCAAAGATGGTAAATTCGATATTGTCTCATTTTCCTTTTCCCACAGTCAGAGAAAAGCAAAAGAAAGTCCTTGATATGATCGATTCTGCAATTAAGTCAGGCTACAGACATATATTTCTTGAAGCTCCGACCGGTTTTGGCAAGACACCTGTCGCAATAACACTTGCGCGCCACCTCGGAAGTTCTCATATCTGTACAGCAACAAAAGACCTGCAGACTCAGTATAGGCGAGACTTTCCTTTCGTAGTCGATGTAAAAGGGAGAAGCAATTTTCCTTGTATTGTCAAGGAGGACATGGGACTTGATGAGAGTTGCAACTACGGCCCCTGCATCAAGGACGAATTTTATGATTGTTCGTACAAAACTCGACTTAGTGATTACAAAGTCGAGGGTCAAGGTACGCTTCATGAGGCGGTTAAACTTGATTCTTTTGCAGAGCGTAGGTATGAGGAAAAGATCCGATTAAAACCAAAGTTGGTCGAACTAAATTGGAAGCCATGCCATTATTACCACCAAAAATGGATAGGTAATCTCTCAACCCACACAGTATATAATTATAGATACTTTTTATCCGATATATTCTATGCTGGTGCAACACAGAAGCGTAAACTGCTAGTCCTGGACGAAGCACACCAGCTTGAAAATGAAGTAGGTGACTTTAGGAGTTTCACGGTCAGGAAGAATATGCTACCGTTCCTGAAGATGCAGATGCCCGATAGCAATATTGAAGAGATTGAAACTTGGCTTGATCTCTGCATCAAGCTAAAGGAACGACTATTTGAATTCACAGAAAAAGCTGAAGGCATTATAGAGCGTAGTAACCAGAAAGTCGCGTTAGAGCCATACACCGAAAAGAATTTGATAGATGCGTTAGAACTTGAGAAGAACCTTGCGGCGGTAATCGATGACCTAAGAGCAAACAAGAGCAATTGGATTGTATCGGGTATCCAACGAGACTCTGCTAACCAGCTGGTAAAGGTGACTCTGACCCCCTTAGATGTGTCTACTTATTTTGATGCAATCCTAGACAAAGGTTCGGTCTCCCTTTTCATGAGTGCTACAATACTTAGCAAGGATTACCTCTGCAAGACCACCGGCCTAGAACCTGATAAAGTAAAATTCATCCGAGTAGAAGAGTCTGACTTTCCAGTCAAGAATAGGCCCATTCATATGATGAATGTGGCATGGTTAAGCGCAAAAACGATGAATGCAAGTATGCCTAAAATCGCTCAAGCTGTTGACAATATAATGTCAATTCATAGGAATGAAAAGGGTATAATCCATACAACATCTTATTCTCAGCTCCAATTTATTCGAGATAAAGTTAGCAAGGAAAACGCAAGCAGACTAATAGAGACAGCATCCAGCATTGATAGAAGTGAAGTACTAAAAAAGCACTATGAGAGTGATAAGCAGACAGTTTTGATATCGCCATCTCTTCACCTGGGAGTGGATCTGAAGGATGACTTATCCAGATTCCAGATAATTGTCAAGGTCCCATATCCTGACCTTACAGATAAGAAAATTGCTGCTAAAAAAGACCGTGACCCAAAATGGTATACTTGGAATACAGTGCTGCGACTTGTTCAGGCTTATGGTAGGAGCATTCGAAGCAGTGAGGATTATGCAACAACCTACGTGCTTGATAGCAGTGTATCTTTTCTTCTTAAAAATGCCCACGGCTTGGTGCCTCGCTGGTTTACAGAAGCTATCGTACAATCTTGAAAGTTTTTATGCCCACAGTCTCAAACAGAAGCGTGAAGTTTGTCAGGAGACAATAATGTTGCCTCCAATCGGAGAGCGGCCCCCACCGTATTTGGGCTCAGCTCAAGCATAGTTGCTACTTTGATACTCATTTCACCTATTCTGTTTACACTTTTTGCCTATCCCGACTCATTTATTCTTTCTTGGAATGAAGGAAGAGGCGGCTTTTTGTTCGCTATGGCATTCATTGCAGCAGAACTTGTAGGGCTAAAATACTCGCTCACAAAAAAGAGGCTTCTTGTTGCCGCAGCGATGGCTGCGCTCACTGTTGCATATTTTATTGCATTACCTTATGGGCTTGATGACTATATCAGAAATGGTAAAGATGTCTACAATGTCTCGTTAGCGGATAGCTGGATGTGGATGTGGGATTTTATTATAATGGCGATATTTGTAGTGAGCTCTCTGATTTTGTTCTTTGGCAAGAAATGGTACAGGATAGCTTCTGCAGGAGCCATATATCTGGGAGGAAGTGCCCTCATCCTTGCTCTTGATGCGTTTTTTCCATTTGATTCTCTGGGCCCTCTTCAGATTGTAGTCCCGTTTTATTTGCAGATCGATCAGGAGATCCTCAACTTTATAGATACATCCGTTATCAACGTCGGACCGGAATCTGCAAACAATTCTTTACAACCTGCCACCGCAAGAGGTAACCTCCTTGTGTTAAATGGCCTGCACGGTCCCTTTGCGTTGCAAGTGTTCTGGCCATCTGCGGGCGTCCACAGTATGATCATTTACACACTTGTGATGTTAGCGTTGCTTGTCAAGATGGACATACCATTAGCTAGAAAGCTAATTTATTTTGCTGCAGGGACTTTGGGAACGATTGTTACCAATTTGGTGCGAATAGTCTCGCTTTCCTTATATGCACTTGTAGTCACTACAAACGTACAGCAGTGGGAGGCATTTCATTCAGTAGCAGGAGAGATAATGTTTCTACCTTGGCTCGGAGTATATCTTGCAGTGGTAATCTATATTGAAAATAAAAGGCTTCGAGCATTACAGTCAGGGTCAACGACCGCCGCCGCAGCAGCAGCATCTAATGAGCCATTCCGGTAGGACCAACCAGGGTGGCTCTTGACTGAATAGTGATTAGCTAGCCTGCAACTAGCTGACGAACAGGAAATATAACTCCCTAATTGAACTGCTCCGATTCGCTAAATTACACCATGTCTATATAAGTAGAGAATATTAAATCCATTAAAGAGGAAGGCCATGAGACATTTCGTAGACACTCTTTGCAGGTCAGATTATATATGAGCTTGCGCTTTGTGATATGTAAGAGGTTTTTTGGTTGGTACAGAATAGCTTCCCGATGAGAGAATGGCATGTTGAACACATGGAAAAAACAATTGTAAAGTATGTTAAGGGTCTGTCAGAGAATGCAACAGGATGGGAGAAGAGAAATCACAAAAAATATGGTAACCTTGCAAACATCTGTAGACAAATTGAATATGATATTAAGCATGGAGTGAGCAGCGAGCAGGTTACTTCTCTGGTCGAGAAGATTCGAAAAGATTCCTCTTTTTCAACGTTGAGAAAAGGCAGCGGTTCAATGGAAAGATTAGCTGAAATTGAAAGTCAATTTAGCAAACCAAAAATAACGATGACACATTTCAGTTAGATAGTATTAGTTTCTATTCCAATTGAAATAATGAAGACCTTCTATCTATTTTTGGTTCTTAGAATTTAATTTTATATGACTTTGTGCACTTCAAAGTCAATATCCCTGCCAACATAATTGCGAAAAGCTCCCTCTGCAGACATGAGGGAATGGAACTCAACTTAAATATCCACCCTAGTATTTATTATAAGATGGCTGGAGCAGATAATGATTACCCTGTGCTGGCAGAAAGTGAGGGAATTAAGATTAAAACAGAAAAAATGGTCGTTGATAAGCTCTATCACTGTATCTACGATAACAAAGTTTTCTTATTTTACAAAGATGAGGAATCATTACTTCATTGCTATGAGGTTCAAAACCCCGAGGCGGTCAAAGAGATAGAGCAAAACCCTTCTCAAATCAACAGCATTCTGCAAAAACGTGCTAATATTAATTAAGATTAGCAGTAATAAACGTTATATTATACCGTGCTGAATTATCTCGCACGATGTCGACAAGCACCAATTCAGTCAGGCACAGCAGTTCAAGTAACGAGATATTCATCGGCAAGAAACCCCTTATGACTTACGTCACAGCAACACTAGTGCAATTGGCAAATGAGCCAACAGTGGTAATCAAGGCTAGAGGAAAGAGCATAACTAGAGCAGTCGATGTAGCTCAAATTATTGTAAAACGAATGGACACGCTTGGATATAAGATTGGACCAATTAAGCTTGGTTCCGAGACAGTGCAATCTGATGACGGCAAGGTAAGAAACGTCTCAACAATAGAAGTGCCTATCTCCCGTGCTAGGTAAAAAATAACATACGCATAGGCTTGACGATCCACAGGCTATTGTGGAACAATATTTCTTTCCTGTCAAATCCCAAATAGTCAAACGATAGAGCAGGTATTTTTGAATAACACTGCAAAGCACATTATAAAAAAGTTAAAAGATAGAGCGAGAGCGTGTTAACGAGCATCCGCTATCAGGACTAACATGCTCCCAGCTGCGGGCGCAGGATGGTGTAGCTCCGTAGGTATCTAACCTCAGAGCATCCTCTGCTATTATTGCAGCAGTACAGTCGTTGAGAAGAATACATACCATAGAGATGCTCAATTGATTAGGACGTAAAAACGCATCAAGTTAGCCGCACTTCTCTATGTCTTGTAGGATGACAAAGGAGAACATAGGTTGCAGCAACCGCCCCATAGAAAGGCTCGGATAGCTATGTGACATGTGTAGAACAAAACCTTCAAGAAACTGAGTACTACTAAGAATTTTGGTTCTATGGCACTACAATACTAAAGCCAGAGGTTCTACAATGGAATCTGATATGAATCATTTACATATTTTCCGAAGTATTGGGCGCTTAAGACGCCCCTTGAACCACAAAGCTAATTCCATAATATACCAGCAGCCCCGCGAGGGCCAATAGTAAGATCCGGTACATTTGTGAATTTAGAAGACAAGAAACCTTTGAAGAAAGATATGCCGTGAGAGCCAGCCAAGCGTAGTCCATCCAGATATGAAACGCAAATAGGAATATCAACCCCGTAATGACTCCCAATCCTGCAGAATCGGTTATCAATTTCAAACCCGCCGTAAACCACCAGAGAATGAAGAAAGGATTAAGTGCACTAAATGAAAGACCTATAAGAAATGGGCCTTTCTTTCCTGCGATATGCCCGATAGGATACTGTGGTCTTTTTTTCTTGGCTAAGGTCGCTATTTGCAAACCCGCAAAGGCAAGTATAGCGACTCCGCCCATCAACCCTATAGCGCTAGTATATTTTTTTGCAGCATCAATCGTAAACAGGCCTGCTGCTAATATGATTATTAGAATGAGTTCAACAATCGTGTGGCCAGATGCCACTTTAATGCCAGACCATTTGTCGTGATAGGTAGAGCAGGCTAGGTTAGCAAACAAAAGGGGCCCGGGAGCCAAAACGCCTGAAGCTGAAAGAGTAATAACCTCTGCTCCAAATTTCAATACATCCATCATCTCTCTATAAGGCAAAATGCATCTTGACCGTTAAGGTTTTCTCTCTAAGGGAATTACTTAAAAGCAACAAGTACTGCAAGAATCGTACATTGGTTGACACCATACGTAGCATAAAGCTGATCAGCAAGTGGGGTACAAATATGGCGTTAGGAAGGCGTCGTCCTGTTATTGCAGTTTTCAGCATGACTCATTACTGCAATTTTTACTGTCCAATGTGTCCTTTCGGCGATCCCGAGAAGGAAGGGCAAATAGCGCTTGCCAAGAGAGCCGATCTTACTACACAGCAATGGAAGATGGTCTTTGACAAGGTGTCCAAATATTGTGTTTGGTGTATAATAGAAGGAGGCGAGCCCACTAGCAGGCCCGACTTTATGGAGCTTGTTGATTATCTGCACAGAATCAAGATGCCTATAACGCTTATCACCAATTGTTCTCTCTTGCATAATATTGACCTAGATAGTTTGAAAAGATATGTTGAATTTGTGACATGCAGCATCGATTCTACCTATGAAGAACCATACTGCAAAGTGCGAGGAGTATCCCCTCAGGTTTTCAGGAGAGTTATAGACAACCTGCGACTGCTCACTAAGCACGAAATTCCTCACTATTTCAACAGTGTAATAACAAAATTCAATGCGCAAGAGTTCATCGATCAAACTTACTTTGACAGGGCAAAGGACCTCGGAGCAAGTGCAATCTCTCTTACGTTTGTTGAAGATAGGTCTGACGTCGAATATTCCCTATTGCCTGATCGGCAAACGATGGTTCAGGTGTGCAAAAGCGTTCTAGATTATATGAAAAAGTCAAACTCTCTTAAGATGTTGATTCCTCCTGAATATTTTCGTCAGATAATAGAGTACGGCAGGACGGTATTCGATGAATGTGGAGTTTGGAAGAGCATATTTGTAAACGCAAATGGCACGGTCATGGTACCATGTTGGAAATTCAATTCCCCCGAGAATACGTATAGCCTTCTGGATAAGAGTATAGACGAAATATGGAGTGCTCCACAATGGGATATTGCCCGGACATGCCACGACTGCAAGGTGCTTGGTTGCATTTGGACATCGTCACAACCGGTAAAGACTCTTGCAAGAAGCTATATGCGAGGCTTGCCTAAGATGATTACAGCACAACGGGCCGATCTGGAAGAGCTGGCTTAAGGAGCGTAGCCCAAAAGGCTGAATTTATTATTCCTGCGGTAAGGCAGGCTAAGCGGGTAGTATCCGATTAAAGATGTGAGCATAACTACCAACAAAGCGCATCAAACAATTTAGTTGGATCTCAGAGGGCTACGATACTCTTGTAAGGTCTTTTATTATGAGAGATAAAGAGATAGAGAACTATGCAGAAAAATAGTGTGCGTATCAGAACGGAGATGTCGTGTCCGCATTCATCGAGACGGGTTCTTTAATTTTGATATAGTAGTCTATAAAAGCTGCGAAATCCATTATACGACCTATTAAAAGTGGAGACATAAGCGGTATTTCATACCCGAAAAACCTGGGCTATATTAAGCGGTTTTGTAAAAAATACAGTAAATAATTCTAATTTTTCATTACTAAGAACAATTCATTAGAGAAAGAAATAACATGTAAATATCAAAATCGGACATATTATCTTGGAATATGCTAATAGATGATGGCGAGGGTCTTAAAGTGCCGTTGCAGCAACCGGCTTGCCAGGTCGCTGCTTGCTTTGAGCGTGCATCCGTCTACGTCGTCATCAAAGAAAGTGATATCAATGCCTTGAATGTTGATGGAGGAGATAAGCAGATGATGGTGGAGAAAGATTCACTTGCCGACGTTAATGCTTTCAAGCTCATACTGTACCTCTGTGCACGCCATGACTATGACTTCCGATTTCTCCTGGAGGAAAATGAGCTCGAGATAACGAAGAGGCATCATCTACTGTTAAAAAAAACTGAATAACTATCTGCTAAATTTCGCTTTAATTTATAACACACACTAATAATTAAATAAATTCTGATATGTAACAATAATAATAAGAAAAGTATACTAGTACATCAGATACGCCAGCTTCTCTAACTTGGTGGTCATTTTATACTGCTTTATCACATGGCGTTTAGACTATTTTCCTGCTATAATGGAGCAGTAACTTCCTGTCCTTGACGAAACATAGACGAGAGCTTACCTTCATTAACTATCGAGATCAAGTCTTGACAATAGATGAGCCCTCCTCTTGGGTTGTTTGCTACCGTCCTTGATTTACGATCACAATGCAAAGGCAAGAAGGTTACAGTCATAGGAGATATTCATGGATGTTATGACGAGCTAAATGAGCTGCTTGATAGGATTGATTGGTCACCTAGCAACCATATTTTGGTACTGACTGGCGACCTTATTGATCGCGGTCCCAAGATCAAAGAAACCTTGATGTTTGCTATGAATACTCCCTCAGTATACTCATTGATGTCGAATCATGAACAAAAACTTCTAAGATATGTTCAAGGCCGCCAGGTACAGATTACTAGTCTTGCTAAGACAATACAACAATGCGGGGAGGCATTTCTTAGAGACCCATCTTTTTTGAAATGGTTAGAATCGCTTCCATGGATAGTTAGATACGCGGACAGTTCATACGTGGTACATGCAGGAATACGACCAGACAGGCCCATCTATAAACAAAGAAAGGATCATTGCATTTACATCAGAACATGGAACCCAAAAACGAAGAAAATTTCTAATGAAGGTAACGATCCATGGTGGTATGAATATCCTTATCTCTATTCGTCACAGAGGCATCATTCTGCTCATTCTATAAAGATCTTTTTTGGACACCAACGACATGATAAGGCTTGGGTCTCTCATTGGGCGTGTGCACTGGATGGTGGTGTAGTATTCGGGGGCACATTACGAGCATACATAGAAAATAAAGGCATTATAGAAATTAAAGCTAAAACAGCTTATGAAGTCGATGAGCAAAAAAGACCCTTACCATAGTGTTGTGACTTTCAGTTGGGTCTCTTTTCGAACGAATTATCTATCCTGCTAGTCAGCGGCGGGGATATTATGCAAGAATCAACTTAAGAGAATGGAATTTGCTGTAGACCAGGTTCTCCGAGTGAGCATATGGTGCAAGGTTACGGAAGACGATGACGGTGATGTGTCTCTCAGCAGTTTAGCAGCCTATCTATCTCAGAATAGCCAATACTCGCAAGAAATGCTGAAATTTGATTGGCTTAGGATATCTCCTCCTTGATCTTTTGGGCTATTTTAACGATCTCGTCGTTACGCGCAACTTTCCTAGAGGGCCACTTGCCATCGGGGCTATCATCATGAAATCTAGGAACAATATGAACATGTACGTGTGGGACAATCTGGTTTGCTGCAATTCCATTATTTTGGCCTACATTGAATCCATCAGCCTTTACAGCTGATACTATTGCCTTTGCGATCGTGGGTACCAAGGAATACAATTTTCCTACTTCTTCAGAAGGCATTTGAAGCAAAGTTTCATAATGATTTGTAGGCATCAAAAGCGCATGTCCAGGATTTATAGGGTATTTATCCATAAGGACAAGAAAGCCGTCGTCGCGGTGGATCTGGACCGAGGGCTCGTGCCCCTCTATTATGGAGCAGAAGATGCAAGTTTTGCTCATACCGTGCTTGTAAGCTGTGCGTACAATGGTTCTTTAATTTCTTGCGATTATAGCATATGAATTTTTAAATACACCAACGATCCGAACTTTGTATACATGGGCGAAACACTTGAGCTGGATACCTTTGACATGACTTTCTCTTTTCGCTGCCCCAAGTGCGATTACTCAAATGAAGAGATGCTTGCAAAGGATCTTTCGAGCGGCAATGCAGAATGTGGTATGTGTGAAACTGTTTTCAAGGTAGAAGGGATTGACGCCGTCAAGATAATTGCGACACTTGAATGAATGAAGAATCTTAAAATAGGCTCCTGGTTCTCGATGATCGCATTGAAGCTGGAAAGTAGAAAGGCAATTGAAGGGCCAGCTAGAGCGCCACATCGGGCAATGTATAAGGCAATGGGTCTGACAGATGCAGATTTAGACAGGCCCTTAATAGGAGTCTCTTCCACTTGTAATGAGGCTACGCCTTGCAATATTCATCTCGGAAGACTTGCCCAGAGTGCCAAGCGAGGCGTGACAGATGCAGGATGCACGCCAAGGGAATTTACTGCCATTGCAGTTTCCGATGGCATTGCAATGGGCCACGAAGGTATGAAAGCATCACTTGTGAGCCGCGAGGTAATAGCAGATTCTATTGAAGTGATGGTAAGAGCCCATGAGTACGACGGAATAGTTGGTATTTCAGGTTGTGATAAGAGTTTGCCAGGAACCTTAATGGGTATGGGCCGTCTGAACAGACCCTCGGTATTTGTTTATGGCGGGACTATTATGCCAGGTTTATGGAATGGCAAGCAGGTGACTGTTCAAGACGTGTATGAAGGTGTCGGTGCTTATGACGCAGGAAAAATGACATTGCAGGAACTCACTAGCCTTGAAAATGTTGCATGCCCTAGCGCTGGCTCCTGTGCAGGTATGTACACTGCAAATACGATGGCATCGGTTAGTGAAGCGCTCGGTATGTCATTGCTAGGTACCGCTTCTGCTCCCGCGGAGAGTGAAAGGCGTTCAGAAATATGTTATAATACAGGTAAGGCTATAATGGGTCTAGTCGAAAACAACATCAGACCGCGGGATATTATGACTTTTGAGGCATTTGAGAATGCGATCATGATGGCAAATGCTATAGGCGGCTCGACAAACGCTGTGCTCCACCTCCTCGCAATAGCAAGAGAAGTCGGTGTTCGATTGAAGCTTTCAGACTTTGAAAGAATTCGCAAGCGAACTCCCCACATCGCGGATATGAGGCCTGGTGGGATGTACATTATGGTCGACTTAGATAACGTTGGCGGAGTGCCCATCATACTCCGCAGTCTGCTCAAAAAGGGCCTCCTAAACGGCAATGTTATGACGGTTACCGGTAGGACCATGGCAGAAAATCTAGATTCGGTCAAGCATGACTTAAACAATGAAAACAAGGTAATACGGCAGCTTGACAATCCGATAAAGCCAGAAGGCACACTTAAAGTACTTAAAGGCACACTTGCGCCCGAAGGCGCCGTTATGAAGCTTGCAGGGGTACAAACTAGGAGATTTGTCGGTAGGGCGAGAGTTTTTGACGCAGAAGAGGACGCATTTGAAGCAGTATCAAAGCGGAGAATCGTCGAAGGTGACATAATCGTGATCCGTTATGAGGGACCTAAGGGTGGGCCAGGGATGCGTGAAATGTTAGCGGTCACTGCAGCTATAGTGGGACAGGGACTAGGAGAAAAGGTTGCTATGGTAACTGATGGGAGGTTTTCTGGCGCAACAAGAGGATTTATGATAGGCCATGTCGCTCCAGAAGCTATGGTAGGTGGCCCAATCGCTCTAGTAAAAGAATATGATGAGATAGTAATTGACATGCAGAAAAGTAGGATAGATCTGGTGGTATCGGAGAGCGAGCTTAGTAGGAGGCTAAAGAAGTGGAAGCCTATTAAACCTCGATATAAGGTGGGAGCACTAGCAAAGTATGCCTTGCTAGTGGGATCTGCATCAAAAGGTGCAGTAACAGTATAGATGAGGTGATGAAGGTTTAAATTTTCTTTTTCTTCTAAGACGGACATAGGTAGGAGGCTAATATGAGCAAAAGTGATTGCTTTTGGCGACATTACAGGAAATACCATTCATGTGCAGAAGCTTGCTACTTCTGAAAACCAATTTCAGCTCTTTAAGAAACTCTATTTCATTTATGAAAAGGTTTTCATCCTTGAGTCTTTAATAGGGCCTGAAGAATTAGCCGAGATGTCTGTAATTGGTTTTGATCCAAAACTCATTGTAACATGTGACTCTAATGCTTTTACAGTAAGAGACAGAGAAGGAAAGATTCTAAAAACCTCGTCGCCAAAAGAACCTCTATCAAGTTTACGTGAATTAATGCCCAAAGTAAATGATGATCGCTTCCGATATATCGGTGGCGCGGTAGGATACATTAACTATGACGCAATCAGATTCTGGGAACATTTACCGAAAACGAGGAAGAAAAAAGATAGCGAGTTTCCGATGCTCGAGTTCGGCATATATGATGACGGTATCCTCTTCAATCACAAAGAAAACCAGGCATACTATTTTTTCCTAGAGAACTCAAGGTTAAAAGAGGTTGAGCAGAAAATAGCTAATATAAAATATAAAGTTGAGAGTTTCTCATATTCTACTCCTAGGCGGAATGTGAGAAAGATTGATTTTGCAAAAATGGTTAAAAAAGCCAAGCGATATATATACAACGGTCATATTTTCCAAGTAGTACTTGCAAAGAGCATAAATTTTAAAATAAGTGGAAACCTTATTGATCTTTACGCAAAACTTCGAGAAGTAAATCCCTCACCGTATATGTATCTGCTGAAAATGTCGGATAGATGCATAATAGGCTCCAGCCCCGAGATGCTAATTCGTGTCACAAAAGACTGTGTTGAGACATTCCCCATAGCCGGCACAAGGCCGATCCTACAAGATGAAAAGAAGAACGAACAGTTGCGTCAGGAGTTGCTCGAAGACGAAAAGGAGATTGCAGAACATACAATGCTCGTCGACTTAGCAAGAAATGACATAGGAAGGGTTTGCGATTTTGGCACGGTTAAAGTTAAGGAGTTCATGACTGTCAAGCGTTTCAGCCATGTGCAACATATCGTATCACATGTAATAGGTAAAATGCAAAAAACACTTGACTCTTATGATTGCGTGAAGGCTGTCTTCCCAGCCGGCACTGTCTCAGGCGCTCCTAAAGTTCGTGCCATGCAGATAATCGACGAGCTCGAACCATCTGTTAGAGGTCCTTATGCGGGAGCCTTAGGCTATTTCTCATTTAATGGCTCGTGCGATTTTGCTATAACGATAAGGTCACTATTTGTAAATGGAGATAAAGCATATGTCCAGTCAGGAGCAGGGATCGTCATCGATTCTGATCCTGAGCTTGAGTGGGCTGAAAC
>DAINRW010000018.1:0-14413 GCA_036741615.1 Nitrososphaera sp. | reverse complement strand
TATATAGTCAAAATAGATTTTCGACAATTGTTACAATGGAGCCTTGCAGGACATGTCAAGGTCAGGGTCAGATAATTGATAGGCCTTGTAACAGCTGTAGGGGAAGCGGCAGAGCAAAACAACTTAAAAAGATTAAGCTAGAAATTCCCCCAGGGGTTGAAGAAGGTATGGCGTTTCAGCTACGAGGGGAGGGCGAAACGTCAGAAGCAGGTATAGCTGGAGACCTCATAGTCCGATTGCATATCAAACCACATCCCAAGTTTGAAAGGCTTACAGAGGGGCATTTGCTTTACAACCTTGATGTAAAGTTTACAGACCTTGCACTTGGAACCGATATCCGTGTACCCACACTTGAAGGGTCAGAGAAAATAAAGATTCCCTCAGGCACTCCTGCTAATGCTATATTGCAAGTAAAGGGTAAGGGACTTCCACGCTATGGCAGTGCTGGAAGAGGTGATCTTCACCTGAGAATAAATGTCAAGGTTCCAACCAATCTTACAGACAGACAGAAAGCACTTCTCAAAGAGCTTCATAAGGAACTAGATAACCAATAGTCAAAGAAATACTTTAAAATATCAATTCCTCTTATCTTTTTTTAGATATATGTCATCACCGTTTGATGAATGGTTTGGTAGGAGAAGGCGTTTTGGATCTTGGTTCCCCGACATCGATGAAATGATGCGAGATGTTGAAAAGATGATGCAGGAGGCTTTCAAGAATGTCGAGCAACAGGTTCCAAAAAATTTGGTAAAGGAGCGGAAGCTTGATGATGGCTCTATCGTTCGTGAAATGGGCCCAATTGTGTATGGATATTCTGTCAAAGTCGGTCCAGACGGCAAGCCTGTAGTGCGTAAGTTTGGCAACATCGATGCTTTTCCAAACATGCTTGGCGGCAATCTTACAGTTAAGGAAGAACGCGAACCATTAGTGGATGTCATAAAAGGGCCCGATGAACTCCGTGTTGTTGCTGAAATGCCTGGTGTAAACAAAGAAGATTTGCGACTGAGAGCAAACGAAAATTCCTTAACTATCGAATCACTCACGGGACAGCCTCGTTATCATAAAACAGTTGAGTTGCCGGAAACAGTAGATGCAACTACAGCTAGGTCCAGTTACAAGAATGGCATACTTGAAGTGTCCTTTAAGCTCAAGAGCAAGAGCGGCGGCGGCGTGCCAATTAACATCGAATAAGAAGAAGAACAACAATATTATTCTAGTGAGGCAAAAGTAGCACAACGAACTTAGGCAAGCGGGGGTCGCCAAGCCCGGTCAACGGCGTGAGACCATCATCTATATTTTGATGATGACGCGATGCTCAGATGTTGTATTTGACTGGGATACCTCATCCCTTAGGGGTTCGTGGGTTCAAATCCCACCCCCCGCACTGTTTTTTATTAGCATTATTTTATTTCAGAATGACCCTGATACCGTTTGTTTCGTACTCGAAGGCTTTTTTGCGGTAATAACACAACGATATCTATAACAAATTGAAACCAGTCGACATTGAAGTGATGGCATAAAGGACTTTTATACGAGAAAAAGCACACGCACCTCTTGAAAATAAGAACTATGATAATCACGCTACGTGATGACATTCATGCGGTTTCTGCAATACTAATTGAAACCTTTGAGATGCCTGCATTTAAGAGAGACTACGATGAAGCCTTTGGTAAAATAGCCCAGATCCTATACCGGTACGGTATTGATGAAAATGCGCGCAACCTGCGCTTCCGTTTTATTTTATGCATGCAGGAGTTCTTTGAGGGCATTCCCCAGGATCAATGGCAGGTTAAAGATCCTGCATTTATCAAGCAATCCGAGGATTTTGCGATATCGAAATTCCGTGATTGGATAATCGAGCAGGTCATCTAGTTTTGTTCTTGGCAACCCACTGCTCATACATCTTGATCAATTCATCTACATCGTTGCCTTTCTCTGAATACACGACAATAACCCCGAATCTGCCCTTGCCATCGTGACCTCTTGCATAATATCCCCAAAAGGTGTCCGGCAGTCGCTCAAAGTTGGACCTGTTGTTTGAGACTCCAATTAGGTTCTTGGCAATTGTATCTATTACCCTCATTGAATCTTCAGCTTCTATCATATCACGATCTTATTGGCTTAATTGTCAATTTAAAAGTCCTCCCAACAAATTCGTGTATAATGCATGCTATCTATGACAATAAGTTTAGCGAGAGAAATAATGTTAGGTCATTTCAATGCCTCTCTATGTCTAACAAAAATTGTGCACGAGAGACTTCATGAAATTTCATTTCAAGTTTAGGGACTAGCACAGCTTGAGAAAAACAAGGCAAGAATGCCCTGTAAAACATTGATTTTCAACAGCAAGTATGTATGGTCGCAATGATGGCAACATTGTTGTTTGTCTCATCGATCACACAATTGATATTCTATAAGCAGGAACTAGTCCGAATTCTAACGGGTCCCTACTTCACACGTGATATGCTTCTCATTTTTATGTTTAGTATTTATTGTCGTATTTTTTTTGGTTATAGAGGGTCCATAACATTACTGCACTCTTTCTATGAGTTCAAAAGCCTTGTTCATGGACGGGGGTTCACCGCTGGGATCCCTTATATAGAGTGAGGCGCAGCAGTTGGCGAATAGCAGTCGTTCTTGTGGATGCAGACCTGCAAGATAACCTACAATATCAGCCGCATCCCATGTGTCTCCTGCACCCGTAAGCCTTTTTGTATCGACCTTAATTGCATGGGCAAATGCACTTTCCTTACCGTTCGACCATGCGGCACCTATTTTTGTATGAAGGTCAGTACTGATACCCACACTATCGGAGATTCTCTTCGCCGCACCCTTGACTTCTTCAGGACTGTAAATAGAGCCAAGTATGCGCCCAAAGCCTAGCGCATCGGCAAGGGAGTTACACTCGTTTTCGTTCATGCTGAGGCAGTCAGTCAGGCCTGCAATCTTTGCAAGTGAGTCGCGAAAGTCATGCTTTCTCGTCTCAATATCCGCAGGGTCAATAAAATGGAAGGCACTAGGAGAATTCTTGAAAGAAAATTCTGCCAGCTCGGTCCCTTTCATGTTAGTGGCCCAGTTGACTATCATCATACCGTCTGCGTTCTTCAATATTGTCCTGTCTCCTTCTGAGCTTATCCTATCGGGACCAAAACTTCCATTGTCTCCAATATCGCTCACCATCACGTTTACACGTGTGCCTTCATGAGGAAATTCAAAACATGTTGTGAGACCTGTTCTTCCACTAGCTATTCTGAGCGTAACTTTGTCCCCAAATTGTGAAAATGCTTGCCTTATCATTATGGCGCCCATCTCGTCGGCAACTGTAAAAAGTGATACTTTGGCACCCATCTTTGCAAGACAGTAAGCTACGTTAACAGCATTTCCACCTTTGACATCTGTTGTTGGAATGCCTCTGACACTTCCACCTCCAACCTTTGCCTTTTCGGAAAGCATGCCAAGAAGATTCTCCTTTGACTCAAGCCGGATTATGCGGTCAACGAAAAAGTCCGGCATCACTACTATGGAGCCTATAGTGTCTAGATGTCTCAACTTTTCAATTATTTCCACAGATGCTCAAGATGATAGGGTCTATATGATATTTTACGGGAAAAGATGAGGCGAATCTTGCATGCCTCTAGAGTGCACCTGCTGTAGCGACAGACGAAGGCAATGACTTAAACGGCTTAATTGGTAGTATGTATTTTTTGAACCCTTCTACGATTGAAGCTGTTTTTGCTTCTCGTTGAATTTTGCACGGAAGCGTGGTACATTTATCATGAATCTTTCGTGTGTTCCCTGACCTATCTTCTCAAGATTGTCTCGAGCCTCTACGTCGAACATGACCCTCCTTCCATCCGCTGATATCACCTCGGCCTTGAGGAATACTTTGGCACCAACAGGCGTAGCGGCAAGATGCTCTATTTTGACCACTGTACCAACAGAGTCCCATTCAGGATCGGGTATCACCTGCTCCTTGAGAAGAAGCCTGCATGTCTCCTCCATTTCTGCTATCATGGATGGTGTGGAAAGCACATTTTCGCCTTCCCAAAGGAAGCTAGTAGTCTGGTTTGAGTTGACTGTTATGGTGCGTTCTTTTGAGGCACCTATCTTGACTGGAAACTCCATGCATTAACAGATCCGAAGTTATTCATTAAACTTGTGTGTGAGATGTTCGTCTTCCTTTTTCTTCTTTTATTTTTACCTCTATTCTTTGGGATCTTGAGTCAACCTCCTCCTGCAGAGATTTCTATCCCCTGCATTTTTTCCTTGAAAACAAGAAAAAGTCATATTCCAAAGAGTGAAGGTTATAGAAAATGATTGGAGCCCTGGATAACATGAGCAGTTCGCGGGTAAGTTACAGAGGGACTCTTCGCCATCAAAAGGACATATCATTGTCTAGTAGAAGTAGCGGGCCGTACCCTCAGTACTTTATAGATGCATCTTAATCCTGTTCTACTATAATAGGATAGTGTCGATAGCAAGAGGGACGAATGAACACAAGAAGGTAATGCCCTCTCGCTTGATAAAAAAATCATGTTAATAGTATCTCTGTTGCCATCTTTACTGCAACGCATCTACTAACAAAAGTGACTAGGACGGCAACAAATGCGCGTTGGGATCCACTGTTATAGAACCATTGCTTTGCTACTTAGTATCGTTGACAAATTTCTATTCTGGCTCGCGTCAACTCTTCTCCTGGAGTTGTTGTGCATTTTATTAATTTCTCATGTTAGTTGATGATGGTATCTTACTACAGCTTCTGACGTTTCTATTAAGCACCATCATCGTCACCCGCACCAGCACCCGCACCATCATCGTCACCCGCACCAGCACCCGCACCATCATCGTCATCATCATCGTCTGGTGTTATATCGCAGTCATCCTCAACGTTCCCGGTGCCAATTATTATACAATCGTCTAGATCTTCCTCCTCTTCATCTGCTCCATTATCATCACCGTCATCTTCATCTGCTCCATTATCATCACCGTCATCTTCATCTGCTCCATTATCATCACCGTCATCTTCCTCCTCTTCTGTCGTTTCTTCGGGGATGGTTTCGACTGCTTGTGCTTCTTGTTGTGCTAATGCTTGTGCTACCTCCGGTGCTATTGTCAACTCAAATGAGTTTAATACCTGCGCAACTGTAAGCGGTAGAGATGCTGTCGCCAAACTGCTAGATAGTCCTGCTGTTGTTGTTTCTAATGCAGTATTATTCGCAGTGGAATTGCCTTCATAAAACACCGCATATCCCTTTGTTGTCCCTAGGTTTGGAGATGTTGCGGTTGGAACAGGTAACGGTGCCGTTACGTCAGTATAAGTCAAAATGAAATAACCTGTTCTTGTCCCATTGGGCCCAGCGGCAGTAGTGTAAGTCATTTCCACAAAGTTGGCTGATTCTGTTCTTACTGTTTGGTTTGTCTGCGGATTGGTAAGGTTGACTGTAATAGCTGTATTGTTTACAACCTGGATGTTGTTGTAACCAACTTCCTGAAGCTTTTGTAGATGGTATCCCAGAACATTGTCGATTGTAATATTGTTAGTAGTAGTAGTGTTAGCGGTGTTATTTGCACCCAGTCTGGTGTCTAAGTGGGGATATCGAATAATATGTATGACATCATTTTCTGCTCCTTGACAGGTTGGTGTATCGCTGTTACCTCCGGTGGCATTTGGAGGAGCAGCTCCTACTTGTTGCTGTTGTACTTCCTCCTGGCAGAGTTGTGCTAGTAATCCATATCCTCGGCTCACCTCTTCTTGCAGTGCAGTGCCTGTATTGTTAAGGTCGTGAGCTAGCCAGCCATCTGGAACCTGTATGCTGAAGCTATCGTTTGTACTTTGAAATACGGCTGCAGCGCTTGCTCCATTCCCAAATTCTCCAGGTTGACTGGTCACCTGCTGTGGCTGCGCGTTTATCGTCGTAAAACTGGAAGCCAAAAGAATGATAGCGACTGCTATTGCGGTTACAGTCGCTGATGAACCAAATAACGGCGAGGACATTGTCATGTTGCAGAGCAAAACAGCTATTCCAAACAAATAAGCTTATGGGGTGCCGATTCTGTAAAAATATTCCGTTAAGATGATTTCGAAGTAGGATACGGCCAAACTCCTTGACTAATGAGATCCACTCTCTTTCCTGCTATAAGGTTATTCATGTTGTCATCTAGTTGAGTGTTCATTATATGTTGAGAAAGCTTGGTGTCAAAAAGGCGCTGAGATTCCTAAGTGATGGAATAATGATACTATATCATTTACGATATGCTGGCCACATCAGCAGAATAGAATATTTCCCAAAAACCTCGTAGAAAAGTGTGTAAGCAATTGATTTCTATACAACTCACTTTATACATCAATTTACCCTCAACATGCTCCTATGCACTCTCCTCCATCAGTTGATACCTATAGGACTCTTATCTTGATGCTTCTGGTGTGTCATGTGCTACTCAAGAAAAGTCTTATACAAGTTGATGAGACAAGATCGAATAGTTCACAAATGGCATAAACTAAGCGCTATTGCTATCTATCTATCTATTTTACTGATGAAATTCCCAACGAAAGCATTAGAGAATATGTTGATGATGAAAATTTGATTTATCATATCTTTCAGGCAGGAATAGAAGAGCAGTCAATCCTGTTTCTATTGATTTTATCATTACTTAAATTAGATAGACTATGCACTATTGTGACCGTTTTGAAAGCTCCGCTCATCACTCGGCGTTATATTGTACTATAAAAAGAAAGGGTTAGGCGCCATTCTTATTACCGGCTGCGCCTGGCGGCCGATATAATTACATAACCCAGCCCTACTGCGAGTCCAAAAGCTAGAGGTATCCATACCGGAAACGCTCTTGGGTCTATAGACTGTGCAAGGATGGATTCGAAGAAACCCGGGATCATGCTGCTGATGGGTTGTAAGTCTTAGTATATTAGATTTACTGTTCTGTATTGAGAGAGGGTAAATCTTCAGAGACGTCTATACATTAAATTACCCTATGCAAGCCAGATATAATCATATGAAGATGGAGAAGGAGATGCGCAAGTTCTGCCCTCGTTGTAAGACTTATCGGGCACAGTCCGTAGCTTTGTACAAGAGGGGAAGGGATAGAACAGGCGCTGAAGGTGCTCGCAGACACGCTGAGGATAAGAAGGGATACGGCGGCCAGAAATTCCCCGAGCTCAAGAGAACTGCCAAAACCACCAAGAAAATGACTTTACGCTATACTTGTAAAACATGTCAGTATAAGACTATGAAGCAAGGTCTGAGGATTCGCAAGCTGGAGATATGATCGAGATAGCATGAAGCGAGAAAGCATGATAATGCCAAAGCCAAGGAGCTCATTTCTTTCTGTTCAGTGCCCAAAATGTGGCGAAAAAACAACTGTATTTTCGCACACAACCACCAATATAAGCTGCAAATCTTGTGGCGAGCTTTTGGCAGAGTGCTCTGGAAGCAAGGCACATATCCTCGGCAAAGTTCTAGAGGCACTAGACCAGTAATTTTTTCGCTAGCTCTAACTCTTCTTTCGTATTCACGTTCAAAGCAATTTCTTTTCGATTCATAACCAAATAGTATTCTTCCACTGGTTCGGTCCCAACATACATGGTATTGAAAATTGTAATGCCAGAATGGCAATACTGATCTACTATTATGCTTGGCTTGGCACCTGTTCTCTCTACAAATTCTTTTTCAAGTATGATCGAAAATGCCGGCCGCTTCTCCTTCCTACTACTACTACTACTACTATTGTCTATGGCATCAAGAATTTCGCTGATGATCTGAGAATTTAATAGTGGTATGTCACTTGGAACTACCATAACTCTTTGTGGTTTTAATTTTGAAAGCAGATGTGAAAGGTCATTTGAGTAACCTTCACCAGGCGTTTCAATTGTCTCAATGCCTTTTGATTTAAGTAACTCTTTTGTCTTTGGAGTATTAGGCGAAATCGCTGCAAGGATGCGATCAAATCTGCCCGAGCCTGCTAACGCTAGAATTACGCGCTCGACCATTGCAATGCCATCTACTTTTAGCAATGGCTTTTCTATGCCTCCCTGTTGCATTCTGCTTGCTCTTCCACCGCACATTATAGCAGCTATCAAAAAATCCATTTCACCTGTGGCATTGACGACATAGAGGATAGCACAATAAAGGAGGAGAGACGGGTTATCTCATTTGATGCTCCAAGTACATCTCCTGATACGCCTCCAAAACTTTTGCTAGAAATATACTTCAAGAGCTGTGCAAGCATGAGCGAAATGAGCAGTGCAATAAAGCCGGCATAACTGCTAGCAAACCATACTATTGCAACCATAATACCAGTAGCCACAATCATCTTGTACCTGTCCTTCATCGCAGCAATGAAGGGTGAACTAAAGCCTTCCCAGGCAGATATGCCTCTGTTAGCAAGTAGGACCATCACATACTTGGCTATAACCTCCGCAGTTATGATACTAGTAAAAATTGCCAAGCTGGATCCAAAACCGATATTGAATACAATTATCATCCCTGCAAAATACATCACAAGGGTTGCTACTCCTGCTGACCCAACTGCAGGATCAAGCATAGCTTTATGTTTGACTTCTTTGCTGCCTTTTGCCATCAGGCCGTCAGCAAAGTCGGCTAACGCATCAGTGTGGTGGACTCCTGTTAATATTACAAGGGCTCCAGTGATCAAAAACCCTGTGAGTAGAGGATGTAGAAAATCAGAAATCCCCAGTGCCATTGCACCAATGATTGAGCCTATAACTAGGCCTGCGGCCGGGAATAGGTACATGTTCTTGGCAATATAATAGATATCTTGGTTTTGCTTGCCCACCGGCAGTATGGTCAAAAATGCAAGCACTGACTGGATAGGCTTAAGGAATGCCAAGCACAAGCCTCCACCAACCTGCCAGATAGAGAACCGACATTATTGGGACGGATACTACCGTGCAGAAGAGCAATGTAGTGAGTTTCATTATCGAGATTGCTTTTTTGCACTTCTCAAGTGTAACAGGCTCCTGATTGTCACCGAGTGTGTAGTGTCCAATTTTTTCAAGCCTAATGCGCAATGCTCCTGCCATAGTAGCCATTGGGTAGCCAGCATTAGGACTGGATGTCTTGTCATGATCTCTCTGAAGAATGTGAAGCGAGTTTTTCCAGTCGGCTCCAAGTATTTTGGCCGCTATTACCATCAAGAATGCGGTCATTCTTGCAGGAATATAGTTTGCAGCAGTATCGAGCCTCGCAGACATCCACCCGATATTCTTGAAATAATCGTCAGGGTAACCAGCCATAGAATCAAGTGTATTAATCGCTCTATATGCAAAAGCGCCAGCAGGACCAAGAAATGAATAATAGAAGATTGGGCCTGTAATACCGTCTACTGTGCTTTCACTTATGCATTCAATAGTTGCAGAAAGGATATGTTGTTCATCAAGGTCGTCGGTTTTTCGCCTTACTATCATCGACAAGTTGTACCTGGTTCCTTTCAAATCACAAGCCTCGAGGCTATTCATGATTGCTCTACTATGTCCTTCCATGCCCTTTATTGAAATCGTCATTTTGAATATTATGGCAGATACGATAACAAGTGCAATCAGGCCCACAAGATACCTGCTTGCAAATACTAGAAAATGGGCTGCTAATGCTACTATGATTACGATTGAAATAACAAAGAGAGTTCCCTTGGCTTTTTCAGAGCCCCCCTTAAGCCTTGGCAGGAAAAAGCCGATCAGCTGCCCAATCCACGCTACAGGATGATATTTATTTGGCGGATCCCCAAACAGCCAATCAATCCCAAGGCCAGCTACAAGTGCTCCCAAGAGATAAAGCATCTAGAGCCCCACAACCTTTGACATCCTTGTCATGTCTATATTCTCTTTTATTGCCTTTGCAATAAGATCTATCTGCCAATTCCATGATTCTCGAGGAACCTCTGCCTTGCCTACCACACTTCCAACAAGAGAATCTTCTTCAGGAAGGTTGAACTCGATCCTAGGGATTATGCCAAGGATTCTCTTCCTGGTCATTTTTTGAACTTCTTTGATCGCTGGTGCTAACAGCGTGACGTCCCCCCTGAACTTGTTTATTAAAAAACCTTTTACTAGTGCCCTATGGACGGGCTTTAACAGCTGCGCGGTGCCTACAATGCTTGCAAAACAGCCCCCTCTCTCTATGTCTGCAACGATTATTACGGGCGCTACAACCTCGTGTGCAAGCAGCATGTTGGCAATGTCGTATTTTGCAATGTTGATTTCTGAAGGCGAGCCTGCACCTTCAATTACTATAATATCATTTTCACTTCTTAGACTGTCAAGCGCCTTTAACACCATTGCAAAACCCTGCTGGAACACAAATTTCTCATAGTATTCTCTTGCATACATCTCAGAATAGAAGCGACCGTTCAGGAATACCATGCTTCTATACTCGCCAAGCGGTTTGAGTAAAATAGGATTCATCCTAGGGTCAGGCTCTTTTCTTGCTGCAACTGCCTGTATTGCCTGGACTAGTGCCATTTTGGACCCGCCCAATGTTGTGAAAAAGTTAGAGGACATATTCTGCGCTTTGAATGGAGCCACCTTGTATCCTCGATCTGAAAAAAGCCTACAGAGTCCTATCGCTACTGTGCTCTTCCCTGCACCAGATGTGGTCCCCTGTATCATAATGAGCTTGGCTCGCCTAGTCACTATAATCAAAAGCCTCCAGTGCTTTTAACAGGAGCATGTTTTCATTATGCTTTTTAATAGCTATTCTGATATGTTGATTGCCCATACCAGTAAACGTGCTGCAATCCCTTACAAGCACACCAGATTTCTTTAGTAATCTATCTCTAAATTCGGTGGAACTTCTACCCTGTAGGTGGACAAGAAAAAAGTTTGAGTCTGATCTTATTGGGTGAAATGATCTTAATTTCTCGATATTGTCATACAAAAACCTCCGCTCCTTTTTGACATGTGCCCTTGCTTTTGATAGATATCTTCTTTCAAGTAAGGCAGCCGCTCCTGCGACCTGTGCAAAACTATTTACATTCCAGGGAATCTTGTTTGTGGACAATTTCTTTGCAAGAGTTGGGTTGCAAACGCTGTAACCGACTCGTAGACCTGCCAGGCCGAATGACTTTGTCAATGACCTTAGGATTACAAGGTTGTCAAATTCTGATATCTTCTCAATGATCGTGTTAGCCTCAGGATTGTCTGCCAGCTCAATAAAGCATTCATCAAGAAGTATTTTTGTCGAGCTATCAATATTTTCGATTATTTTCATTATCTGTTTGGTGGCAAGCATGCCCGTCGGGTTGTTTGGATTGCAAAGAAATAATGCATCAGCACCTCTCGCTTTTTCTATAATTTTATCTGCATCGAGGTCAAAATTATTCAGCGGTACAAATGTCACTTCTGCACCAGCCTTCTGCGATGCAACTTCGTATTCACAAAAAGTTGGTACCGGGATGACTACACGCCCTCTTACAGAAGTGTTAGTATGTACAAACCAATAGATAATCTCTATTGCTCCATTTCCTAAGGTAATCCATTCTGGATCAATTCCTAAATACTGCGAGAGGCTTTTCTTTAATTCTCTGCACTCAGGATCGGGGTAGGTCTGCATAAGAGAGGTGGCATTCATCTTGACAGCGGCTATCGCTTTTTTAGGAGTACCAAGAGGGTTAATGCTTGAGCTACAGTCAAGTCGGACAAGGCGGGGATTTACCGAATAAATGCCGCCATGAGAGCAAGCTCCCATCGCCTTGCTCTTAATAACCTCTTCTCCCATTCTCTCAAGAGCTCATTCATGTCGACTATATTTAGAATGTTAGTACCAATCCGGTTCTAACAGTGATTACGGTCTGATGTATAATAGAGCGCCAATGTCTTCCATCACATTCATTCTAACGGCACTAAAGTTCGATTCTTGGTAAAATAAAATTTTAATAAAACTCACACCAAGATTTTAGATATTCGTCAACCAGTCAGAGCACCGAAGTAACAATCTCTGGTTTTGATTATTTGTTCCTACTCTTATGGAATGCCGGCTCAGGCCACAGTATCATACATGACATTTAATTTTCTATTTATCAGCGTACGCTTTTTGTCAAGAAGGTACTCATCTATTTTATCCAAGGCAGTACGGATATAGTCATCGGTTATCAACGAGGGCATGCTCAACCTACTTGTTTTTGGTAACAAAGAATTTATTTTCTGCAAAAGAGCAAACTGTTTGTCTACATCCATTTCGTAGCGGCACTGTTGAATTAATGTAGATAAAAGGTGAGGATGATTATTAGCCATACTGATAGCAATAACCTATATTCGACATTAAATATAAAGATAGTAAAAGTTTATGCTATAGACTCCATTCATCGTACCGTAGTTGGAGCGCTTGAAAGAATCTTTCCAATTATTATTTTTTTGTCCAATCTCTGCTCTCCAGATAATCGATAAGCTTCAACATTTCCTCTATTCTTGCTTGGCCTCCGATCTGATTTTTGCACATCTCATAATGTCTTATTAGCCGCTTGTCTTCTTCTTCAGATATGCTATTTTTTTGTTGTATATCTTTGAAAAATTCATCCTCCTTGGCCGTGTGATCAGAGACAAAAACGGCGTACGATTTTAGGAATCGTGCAATAGGCTCCTTATTGCTATTGATCCATTTGAGTTGAACATCTGCTGTTGCTTTTATCTCGATCTTCCCATGTTCAATGAGTGCATTTAATTCGCGCCTAAGCATGTTTGCTATTCTTCTTCCAAGCTCATGCTCGATTAGGAATTTTCGAACATCTTCAGATAGTCCATTCTTGTTTCTTGTAATCGGAAAGTATGCTTTCTCTTCCTTTCCATGATGAAATGCATCTATAAACTCCTCCATAATGACCGAGATTATTTGAATATCTTCAATCGGTATATTCTCATTTCCATATAATTTATCAGAACATCTTTGCGCGATATTGCCTATTCTCCTTACGAGGAGATGTTCTTGCATTAGGCTCTCAGTAGAAGAGGAGTCCATGATATATCTTGAGCACATCTATGTATTTCAATTTTTGATGCATAGAGGTTATCTGCTATGGATGTGGATTAAGATATATTACATAATCATAGCTTCTATCGGGAAATATCTATCTTGTTTTACATTTAGTACAAACTGAACTCCTTTTCCTACCGCCTTATACACACCATATAGGATTTCAGAAGATTTATCACCTCCAATGCCAGGATTAACTAACGATGTGCAGATTGGACAAAATATTTTGTCATAATTCGCTAATTATCAACAATTAAAGTGTATATAAGGAATGCCGTACCATAGCCTAAAGACGACCTGCACGCTGAAACTGTTCTATAGTAATGAAGATACTTTCCAAGCGATCATATTGTAGTAGCGCTATAGTGTAGTAGTATAATCCTGGAATTAGGGCATTTGTCATTTAATTCCTAATAGCCCCCACATATCGGCATCTGCTACAAGAAACAATGCCAACATTAAAGTATGCATATGCATTGAGTAAACTGTCCAAAGAAAATGTCTTCATCATCACCATCGTCATATCTAGCCTCTGATTCTCCCATTTCACCTCTTCCAGACGAAGGGGATATCGTTATTGCAACTGTTAGAGACGTTAAAGGTCATGGAGCTTATGTTACGTTGGATGAGTACAATGGTCTTACTGGCTTTCTCTCAATAAGAGAGGTTGCAACGGGGTATGTACGCAACATTCAGCGTTATGTAAAACCCAAGCAAAAGATTGTTTTAAAAGTAATAAAGGTCAACAAGTCGAGAAAAGAGGTAGATACCTCGCTTAAGCAGATCACAGGCGAAGAGAGAAAGTCAAAACTCATTGAGGTAAAAAGAAATGAAAAGGCGTCAGGATTTCTGGATTCCATTAGGGCAAAAGCAAATCTAAGCGATGTTCAGATGAAAGAAATTCAAGAGCGCATTCTCCAAAATTATGACGACGTCTATACACTTTTTGAAGCTGTAGCAGCAAAAGGCATAGGAGATGCAATCAACAAACTTGGCTTTGCTGAAGAAGTTGTGAAGGCGATAGAGGAAGAAAGCCACAAGATACGCATTCCTCAAAATGAGATTAGAGGAATCATGGAAATTTCCTCCAAGAAACCTGATGGGATTGAGATTATCAAAAGTGTGCTTATTGATGCATCAGAAGGTAGTAAGGCAAACCCAAGTACTATAAATATTGCCTATGTTGGCGCTCCCCGATATAGAATTGGGGTTAAAGCAGAGAGCTTTAAGATGGCTGAAAAGGCAATGTCCCGCGCTATTGAAAAGATACAGAAAGGAATAGAAAAACATCATGGGAATTTTAACTTTACAAGAGAGAAATCAAAAAAGAATCTCTTATAACCTGAATGTACCAGGATTGCCAAACTGATAAGGGCAATTTTAATTTTTATCAAATAAAGGGGGGTTTGTGTTTTTCT